>JBHALC010000084.1:0-10216 GCA_041827565.1 Erysipelotrichaceae bacterium | reverse complement strand
GCTAATAATAATTTTTTCATAAGGTTGAAATTGGTCTAATCGATGTGTAATTACACTTTTTAATCCTCCGCTTTTACCAATCGAAAGAAAAGACATATTTTTAATTTTTTCTTTATATAAAGTTTTATAGTGTAAAACATCCGTAAAGGATTCTGTAATAAATAGTGTTTTTGGATTTCTCCCTTCTAATAAGATTCCTATTTTTTCACCTAGTTGAATAAAGAAATTATTTGAGGTATAAACGCTAAAATTTTGAACATAATTTAGCTCCCCATTTTTATTAAACCCTAAAAAGCAAATTCGCCTTTTTTTATCTACATAAACCATCTTTTTAATTTTCTGAAGATAAAATATTTCTTGTTCATAGTTTTCAACTAAATTGTTTTTAAAGAATAATTCTAAATATTTCTTTTGATTTTTAATTGGTTCATGTAATTTAATATTTAAAGGATTTTTTAATTTTGTAATATCCATTTCATTCTCCTTTCTTTTTTTATTTGTTCTTGCTAAAATCAATAACTTGTCTTGGATTAATAGGGGTATTATCATTTTGCAAACGACCTGCATTAGGCAATTCAGGTTTTTTAGAAATTCGAATTTCTAAATGCAAATGGGTTCCTGAAGAATAACCACTGTTTCCTTGTATTCCAATTGCTGTTCCCTTTTTTACATAGGTTCCTGGTAATACAGTAGGACGATCTAAATGCCAATAATACACAAAATAATAGATATCTCCTATTTTAGTTCTAGTAATAACATAGTTGGACCCTGCTGTATTGCCAATATATCCTTGTTTTGGTTTGTCTGCTTCTATTTGTAGCACATCTGCATCAAATACAGAATACACGGTTGCTCCATAGTGTTTACTCACATCAATTCCTGTGTGAGGAAAACCAATCGTTCTTAAATAATCATTATCATTAAACTCGGCTGTAATATGAAATGGAGGTTCTAAAGGTAAACCTGCAAAACCAGGTAAAATAGAAGGTAATGCCTCAGTTTGTTGGCCAACAAATGCATTTTGCTGGCCATTAAGAGAACTATCTTTCGTGTTAGAAGATAGAGTCGTAATTAATACTAAAAACCAAAGTAAAGCATTAATGAAAAAGATTGGTCCAAAAATAATTTTTCTCAGTTTTTTCATTTTATTCTTGAGACTTACTTTCAGACAATGCGTTAAATTGTGTCATGATTTCATTTCCTATTCCTTTTTCTTGCATTTTTTGTTTATATACTTCAATTGTAATTTCTTCTTTTCTGTGTTCTTTGAATAATTCTCTACTCGCTTCAATCATCTTTTGTAATGCTTCTTTTTCTGAACTAAATTCAACATCTTTGTATTGTTTATAAGATTGATTTAAATCTGCTAACACTTTTGTTAAATCAACATTTTCAGACAGGGATGTTGATTGTAATGCTGAATTTTTTTCAATAGTGTTTAAATTCATTGTATTTTCGATGGATATTGGGGTAGAACTTGATTCAGGATAGTTCTCTGTAATAATTGTTTCTTCTTTTAGATTACTACTATTTTCAATTACAGAAGCATGAATTTCGTGTTCAGCGTGATGTTGATTTTCGACATGAATATTTTGATTAACTTCATCTGTAGGTTGTTCTACATTTACCTTTTCTTCGACTTTTTGTTTTAGATGAGTAGGTTCAATATCTGTAATTCCATATAAGTACGCAATCACTTCAATTGCATCTAATTTATTTTCAGCTTTATATACATTTTCTCGGTTAGGAACACGATAAAAACGCTGGTCTCCAGAGCGAACAAAGTTGTATGAATCATTTAGTGCTGATTTTTGAGAAGTTGTAACAGGTTCATTTCTTAATGTTTCTCGATTATCTTCAGTAACCCCCATTTTTCTTAGATATTCACTTAATCCAGGATTATTATATTCTTCTCTTAAATGACTATTAGATAATGTATCATCATATAGTGTATCAGCTGCTTTATGAGCGGTGATATTTTCTTGGTCAATATTCCCTTGATTAAATAATTTGTTTAGTTGTACTTTACCATCTCTCATTATTGTTTTTCCTGATTGTACAATCATCTCTTGAGGTGTAAATTTACCATGTAGTGCTCCATCAACAAATGTATTCCATATCGATTTAAATAATCCTTTTAATATTTCAGGATGTTTAATTAATTGGAAAAGTAACATAATTAAAATTAAAGAGAATGCGAACAGGAATAAAATGTGAATTCCTATCAATAATTTTACAATTTTTGTAATCATTAAAATTATTATGGTAAAGGAAATCGTAGAAATTGAATAGAAAACCATCCAAAATAATCGATTAATGAACCAATTAATTGGACCTTTTTCAGGATGAGAAACAGCAAATATTAATGAATACGTACTTAAATACAGCGTAGAAGTATATAATATTCCAATCACAATATAAAATACACACACTAAAAATAATACTCCACCTAAAATAATTCTAAATATTCCAAAAATAGCAGAGTCTCCTAATCTTCCTCCAATATTGTTTTTAGATGGTACAGTTACAAATGTTGAAGATTGAATTTCAACTAACTTTGATTCAATAGGTGTCTTCAAAAACTCTTGTAGTGGTTTTTTATCTTTTAAAGTTTCAAAATTAACGTTTTCGGCTTTTTTATTACATGCATCAATAAATAATGCCTTAACCATATCCTGAGAACTTTGAAATTTAGACATATCAATCGAACTTTCTAAAGCTGTAAATACACTTTGACTGCATATTGAAATATATTCATCTTTACTACTAAAAATGGTTTGAGAAGCATCATCCACAATTTCAAAATGACGATAATAAAATGGTGTTTTTTGCAACAAATCAAATAAGATTCGCTTTGTTTGGATTTCAGTTGATACTTCTGATGAAGTTACAATCGATCCAAAAAAGTTTGCCCCTTCTTTATTAAATTGGTTAATCATGTTTGGCCCATTCGAAATTAATAAAAACACTAGTCCTACATTTATAACTTGTGCAAATACTTGATAAAAAATGTTTTTAGGAGAAAAAGATTTCCCTCTTCTTGAATTTCGAATAATTGTATTGATTCCTGCTACAACTGCAATCGCAATCATGATTCGGGTGATTAAACTATCAATTTTTCCTACTCCTAAAATCGTTGTATTTACATATTCAAATAAATCTCCTATGATTCGGCCAAAAAAATTATTAACTGCTAGAGTATACATACTCATAATAATCGTTGTAATCCAAGAGAAAAGTTGCTCTAATACCTCTATAATCGCTTTTATCGCATTAGTAAGATGATGAAAAAAATCAATGTGTTCGGTAAAAGGAATGTTAATTCCTAAAAATTGTGCTGCCTGCTTTTCATTAATGACCACCATTTTTTTAGTAACATCAAATTGTTTAATATATTCTTCTTGCAATTCTAATTCTGCTGTTTTTGAATCTCCACTTAAAAGCCCTTTCAAATGAAAAGGAAGACTATTTCGAGCTACATTGTTACTATTCCATAGCTCATTTACTTGTTGTGCAGAGGGTGCAGCAGATGAAAAGAAATTACTATCTTTAGAAATACTTTCACTAGTTGCTTTAATTTTTGAGGATGGAAATAAAATCAAAACCGTGAATAAGCACAGAGTTAAAATTATTTTTAATCTTTTCATTTCAATCACCTGATTTCTTTAATTTTGTATCAAATGCATCAATATAGGAAGCTTGGAATTTTAATTTACATGGAGCTTTACGATTATTAAAATCGACATATAAAAAATTATATTTACGATCTTCCGAAACTCCTTCATTTTTAGTTTCATCGTTCAACATTGCTGCAATCTCTATATTTTCTTCCATACTTAATTTTTGAAGCATATATTGAATTCCTTCTTTTGTTTTTAAGCTCCCAGCCAAGTACATTCCCGTTTGAGATAATATCCCATCAGGAATATCAGCTAGTTCTTGTGAAATGATAAATGGGAATAATAAATTGGAACGGGCAATACGTGTAATTTGCTCTACACTCCCCTCTGCTCCTTTCGCTACTTTATATAATCGAAATTCATCGATTAACATTGCTTTTAATTTACCTTGATATGTATTAATGAATTGATGTGCAATTTCATATACTGTAGATAATAGTAAACTTGCAATTTGATGAGAGACATTATTCTTATCATAATCTTCTAAATTAGGCATTCCTTTTAATGTAATTAAATTAAAGGGTCTAGAGAAATCAAACGCATCTTTAAAATTCACAAAATCATTTCCGAAAAATAATCGTGCATGACTATGATTTTTTAATGCAACTACATTTTCTACTGCATCAGGATAGATAAATTCTAATTCATCAACTAAATTTGATAAATTAGCAGATTGATAAAAGCCAAATTCAATTTTTTCTATCATTTTTTGATGAGCTACCTCAATTTTCTTCAATGAAATGGATGTTTTAGGATTAAGCATACGCTCCATTTGTACAAGCAGCGTTTGAGCTTTTTCTAATCCATCTTTAAGAGTATTTGTAGTGAAATAAGGGTCAAACATTCCAGAGATACATTCTTCACTTCCTAATTCTAAATGAGAAGCAACCTTTTCCCCTAATTTTGTAATTAATTTATTACGGTCACCTTTAGGGTCAATGACTAATACTTTTACACCTAAAAATAGCATTAAGGAAATTAAAATGTGATTGACAGCCTGTGATTTTCCACTTCCTGTTTCACCTAAAGCAACTGTAGTTGGTGCAGCAGTTTTCGTTTTCCCTTGCAATACTTTTTCATAATCGATTAAAACAGGAACTTTATTATGTAATCCATAAGTAACTACTAACCCTTCTTGTTCTTCTCCGATATAGAATCCTCCTAAATAATTAAATGAGGTAAAGAAATCCATATTAAAATCATGATAATGCTCATGGCAAGTTGTTTGATAAAATTGAAGGTTTTCAGCTAATTTATCTTGTCTTCCTCGTAATTCTTGTAAAAATAAGGTTTTTTCTAATCTTTTTTGTAAATCTTGATATCTTTGCTCTAATTGTTCTACAGAACGAGAACGCAATCGAAACATCGTTTGAGTTTGAAAAATCGTTTGTTCGATAGCAGGGTCAATATTTTTGGCTAACTCTGCGACATTTAACGCAACACGTTCGCTGCTATTCTTAGTATCACTTGCTTTTTCATATTTTTTTACTGATTTATTAATTTCATTATATTTATTCTTCTTTTTCTTTTTAAATTTTTTAGAATGTACTAAATCAAATTTAACAACAATATCTACAGGATAATTCGATAATTGAATTCGATTAATTAAATTATTTTGTGCTTTTCCAATAATATCATTATATTGTTCTGCAATTGCGGTTTTCGTATATAAATGATGAATTTCTCCATTTGTAGTATATTCATAATCGATATAATTCGAATAAGCAGTACTATGATAATTGGTAACATTATCTCTTTCTTTTGGTTCTAACGGAAGAGCGATATAATTAAAGAGTCTGTTAACTTGTTGGATTGATTTCTCTTGTGACACTTCTAAATTCGTTGCTTTAATCTTTTTGAATAATTCCTCTTCCCAAAATTTTAAGTTTGATACAAATCTTTTTGATGGACGAGCAGTTTCCCTGGTAATAAATCTATCCATCATCTTCTTTTGTATACCATTTCGATTATCCGTAAATACAATATAGATATGATAACGATAATAAACTTGATCATATAAATTTTTTGATAAATCAAGCATATATTCTTCTTTTAATTCTTTTAAGACTTCATCATAATTTTCTTCAAATTTTCGTTCATGGTAATCTAGAATTTTATCAATATCAATTTCTTGTGGAAGTAAATAAATACTTCCACACATATTTACTTCGGAGAGTAATTTTTTCATCGTTTGAATTAGAGTCAAAGATTGTGTATTTGTACCAAAAATTGAATTAACTGGTGTAAATTTATAAATAAAATTATAAGTATCATCCATTAAAACAATATTACGGTCTTTTATCTTATAAAATTGTTTTACCTTCATAAACTTCTCCCTCCTTTTTTCCTGTCAAATAATGCTCTTGTCCATCTGCATCGGTTATCTTTTGATATTTTTTTATTTGGTCATAATAAAATAATTTTATTTTACTTTCTCTAGCTTTATCATCAATGTGTTCTAAAGCATGATATGCAATTGCAAAACTAAGAATTGCAATAATAAAACTAATTAAAAATGCAATTAAAATTGGAATAAAAATAACTAGAATTACAAAAACACAAAATGAAATAATGAATGTGAATAGTACAGATAAATTGCGGTTCATTCTACTAGAAAATTCGAGTCTTAATCCAGGAACGAATACTTTTCCTTTGAACTGTGAACCTGCACTATAATTCGTTGGCCTCATAATAATTCTCCTTTTTTATTAAATAGAAAAGGAGATGAACAAATCATCTCCTGATTAAGCGATTGGTGAAAAAATCGGCATTGTAATTGGAATCCTAATAATGTCACGTAATGTTGAATTGTAACTCGTTGCAATAAAGTTATAAAGTCCAATCACTAAATTTACTAATGGAATTAAATATTGACTTGGATTTAATAATATCAATATTGCAAATCCTACGATTGAAACAAGGATTAAAAGAACTTCTTGCCAGATTCCTTTTATTCCTTCTTTTTTAAAATCTTGTGCTGCCTTTTTAAATAAGAACGTAAAGGTTTGCCATAGTACCCATGCCCAAAATGCTCTAAATGCAGCATTAATTAATATCATATCTAAAATTGTTGCCATAAAATGTTATTCCTCCCTTAAACTTTTTATTTTATTGCTTGTTCTATCAATTAAAATCGTGAACACCTTTTTCTGCGTTACATTTGGACGAACTGTGATGGTTGTCATAACTTTTAATTGAATTTCTTTTTCGTTTTTTGCAGAAGAAAGAATAGACTCAAAATCAATTTTAGTTCCAGGTGAAACAGGGTTTAATTGTTGGTCTTGTACTAAAATGGTCGCTTGTTGAATATCTTTGCTCCAGGTTTCAAAAAACAATTTAATTGAAGTGGTAACTTCATTTGTTAAAGCAGTATCCAGTCCATCTCCTGAAAATGGATTTTGCTGTTTTTGCTTTTTATAATCTTCATATTCTAATTTAGAAATCGGTTGTGTTTTTGCATACTCTAACAAAATAGGTGCAGTAACTAAATATTTATTATTTAATTGTGTAGTATGTAAGGTTAAAAAGATCGGTTGTGTTTCTTCTTTTGCTCCTTCTTTGGTTTCGACAATATTTAATGTACCCGAAATATTATATACAAAATCATTTCCTGTTTGCTTCACACCATAAATTTCCACATTACTAATGCTAGCAGTTTTTGTGTTTTCATAATGAAGTAATGTATTATCAGCACTTTGCAATGTAAATTCATTTAAGAATTGAGCGGATGCTTCACTACGTGGAAATGCAAAATAATTTTGAATATATCTTTTTACAAAAGTTTGAGATTGTAGTGCAGTAGCTTGATGCTCATTAGACTGGTCTTTAAAAGTGAAAACACGCAACATACTAATCAAAATTAAAAAAACAGCAAATCCAATAAAGATATTTTTAATTAAATTCATTCGTTGCTGTTTCTTTTTAAATTTTCGAACAGAGAGTTCAAAAGGAGTTTCCTTCTTTTCGTGATAGACTTCTACTTCCTCATCAAATTCTTCTACGATTTCTTCTGTTTTTTTCTTTTTCTTAAAACTAATAAAGGCCATCTTCATCACTCACTTCATAATTGCTATATTCAATATCATTAAATTCAGCGGCAGGTAATTCCTGAATTAATTGTTTTGCTTCTTCTGTTTTAGGTTTAGAATCTAGAAATTCTATGCTTTGAACAATATATTGGTCTTTTCCATATACTGTTTTTTGTGTTTCTTTATCTAAATAAATATTATTACGTACTGTTGCAGTAACAAGTACATGACTTCCTTTTTGTAGATTACTAATGACTTCTGCTAATTTTCCAAAAGCTTTAAACTCAAAAAAATGAGCATCGTCTTTATAATAATCATTGAATGCTAAGCTAAATACAGCAATCTTTTTATCATTATGTAATTTAACTTCCACTTCTTTTGTTAATCTTCCTCTTATAATCCATTGATTCATTTTTTCTTCCTCCTTCTATGTTCTATGGTCGATATTCCATCCCAACAGTTTTCCCAGATGCATCTTTCATTGGATAACAGCCTCCTGAATTAAACTGATTTAAGTAGTTTACACATGCATCAGACACAGTATTCATCGTATATCCATCTGCAAACAAGAATGATTTATAAACTCCTGATTTATTTTCAACCTGATTCATACGACTTGGCTGCTCTACAGGTTGAGATTGATTTTGTGTGGGAATAGTTGGATAATTCGTTGTTGGTGTAGTAGATTCCACCTTTTCTACTATCTCTTGTTTTTTCTCTTTTTTAATCACTGTAATTTCATTTTCGGTACAGTTTTCACTATGATCACATGCCTTAATCTTTACTTTATTTTCTCCAACAATATAACTTGTTGGTAGAGATACTTGAATTAAAAGTTGTTCATTACCATCCAAGTTGTCATTTACAGTAAATAATGAATTAAATTCGGTAGGAATAGTTTCTTCATATTCAAATATTAATTCCTGATTTTTAATTTCAATATTTGGTGCAGTATTATCAATCATTTCAATTTCTAAACTAAAAACTTTTGTCGTTTTATCTTTTCCTACCACTTTATAGATTAAAACTTGTTTTCCTAACTCTTTTTTTATGGTTGGCCAAGTAATATCTTCTATATTCTGATGTGATGCAATAAATTCAATCGCATGATACTCTTTATTTTTATCTAAATTTATTTTCACATTTTGAATAAAATTTAAATTAGGACTTTTACTAAAAGGCCCATATTGAAGCAAAATAAAAGCCATTAGTCCTACAACAAAAATCATGATTGTAACTAAAAATCCTTTTCTCATTTTATTAGATTAAAAGCTACCTTTCTAAATCTTCGATTTGCTCTAGTTGCTCATCAAAATGTTTTTGTTGCTCTTTTAAAGACTGAGTATATTTCTCGTGTTCTAGTGTCTTAGCAGATTTAATATTTTCTGTAAATGCCTCTATATCTTCAATTGTGATTGTGGATGCAATAATATGTTTATCCGAGTCAGCCTCTTTTTCATATTGAAATAGTTTTATTGGCTTGTTGATAGGTAATGACACATACCAGGTAATAACTCCTTCTGCTGCACGATGTTGTGTTTTATGCTTTTTGATTTGATTTTCAAATACCCACATTGCTTTTCCTTTAAAGTCACCATGTGAAAGAATAATAAGACACATATTATAGGTTTTTCCTGGTGTATTTTTACTTTCTTTTGTGATTGTCTTTAAAATTTGCTTTTCTGTGATATTCATAAATGCTAATTTTGATTCATCTGTTTGTTTTTTTTCCATTCCTTTTTCCTCCTTTTATCTTTCTAAATCGAAATCCATTTCAATATTATTGTTTATTTTTTCTATTTCAGATTCAAAATCTTTTTTGGATAAATCATGCAAACTTCCGAAGAAGTAGTCAGGATATTTTTCCCTAATGCTATAGCATACTTTGTCTTTTCCCACTATAATGTGATCCAATAGCTTTAAATCTAATGCATTTCCTAAACGAGCAATACGATGTGTTACTTCTAAATCTGCGGTAGAAGGTTCGATATTTCCTGAAGGATGATTATGTAATAATATGATTTGACTTGCATTTGATAATAATGCTGACTTGAATATTTCTTTTGGATTAAAGATAGTACTGTTGATTGTACCCATTGTTAAACAAGTGGCATTAATCACTTGATTTTTGATATTCAAATTTAAAAGCATTAATACTTCACGATCTAAGTCATAGATGTCTTCTTTTAAAAGCTCTAATGCAGATTGAGGACTATCTATATGATGTTCAGAAAATAAGGTTTTATCTACTTGTAATTTAATTCGAACTAAATCTAATTTATTCATTCTCTTTTTGTTCAAATTCGATTTCAAGAATTTGTCCATCTTTTAATTCCTTTAGAATTTCTTTTAATGTTTTATTCATGTTTTCCTCCTGCTAATAAAAAAGACAATTCATTGTGAACTGTCTGTAATATTCATATTAATTTCTTCATATAATTCTTCTAATGGCGATTCTAGAGCTTTTGATATCTTCACTATATTTACAAAACTAGTGTTCCCTGCTAT
>JBHALC010000083.1:0-5059 GCA_041827565.1 Erysipelotrichaceae bacterium | reverse complement strand
TCTAATTCGAGTATTATTAAAAATATTTGTTCAGTTTTAAAATGCGATGAAAAAGATATTTTGAATATTAATCCTATTAAAGCGGGGTTAACTAATACTTCTTTCTCATTTACTTGCTTTGATAAAAAATATGTTTATCGTCATCCTGGAATAGGAACAGAAGCATTTATTAATCGAGAAAGTGAAGCAATTTCAATGAATATTGCTAAAAAGTTAGGAATTGATCAAACACTGATTTATATTGATGCAAAAGAAGGTTGGAAACTTTCATATTTTGTGGAGAATGCAAAAACATTGGATTATCACAATTTAGAGCAAGTAGCACAAGCGATGAAATTATTAAAAAAACTGCATTTAAATCCAGAAAAATCAGAATTTGATTTTGATGTTTGGAAAATTATTGAAGATTTTAAAGTGTTATTAACTAAAGCAAATCGAATTGATTTTGAAGGCATTGATATAATTGATTCAAATATCAATTTATTAAAAGAATTTTTAGAAAATGACAATATTGAAAAATGCTTATGTCACTGTGATGCTTATGATCCAAATTTCTTAATTGATGAAGAGGGAAATATGCACTTAATTGATTGGGAATATTCTGGTATGGCTGTTCCAGCTATTGATTTAGGAACTTTTATTGCGTGTTCAGATTATAGTATTGAAGAAGCGATAAAAGTAGTAGAAGTTTATTTAGGGCATCCAGCTACAAATGAAGAAATCAGACACTTTATGGGATATGTTGCAGTATTATCTTACTACTGGTTCTTGTGGGCTTTAAATCAAGAAAGAAATGGAAAAGTACTAGGTGAATATACATATATTTGGTATAAGTATAGTAAAAAATATAGCAAGTTTGCATTAAGTTTATATCAAAACGAGGAGAAACTATGAAAAAAAATTTAGAACAGTTAATTTATGATGAAACAGAAGTTCGATTAAATAAAATGGAAAGTAAAGATTATGTCTTTCCTAAAAAAGCTACAAAAACAGATTATGCTATTATAGTATTGATGATTGTGGTTTGTGCATTTTTTGCAACATTATGTATGATAGGAGTAATAGTATAATGAATGAAAATATAGGATATATTGAACAAGAAACAATTACAGGAATTGTACCTGTATTGAGTAATGAAAGACAATACTCATTTTTAGATTTATTTTTATCAACAAGTGGATTTGGGATTGCAACTTGGTGTTATACACAAGGTGCATATTTAGCACAATATCTAACTTTAAGCCAATTAATTATTAATATCTTTGCATTTAATATTATTTGGGTATTAATTAGTTGTTTACCAGTATTCTTTGCTGTTCGTTATGGAATAGATTTATGGATATGGTTAAGATCAGTTTTAGGAATTAAAGGAGTAGCAGTATTATCTACTGTAATTAGTTTAGCTAACTTTGGTTGGTATGCTGTTGCTGCGAATTTATTTGCTTCGTCGATGTTTAATTTAATATCAAATTTTGGGGTTCCATTACCAGATATTGCAAAACCAATACTAGGTATTTTATGTGTTGTACTAGGAACATTAGTAGCATTAGGGGGACCAGAAGTAATTAAATGGACAAACCGTTTCTTAGTAGTGGCATTACTTGCAGTGGGGGTAGCAGTAGTATTTATTTGTATTTCAGCAGTACCATTAGAACAATTATTTGCAATTGCAGCACCACCAAGTGAATTATCACCACTTGAAAGATTTATGCTTTCGGCAGAAGGAAACGTTGCATTTGCATTCTCATGGTCAACACAAGCGTTAGTTTTACCAAGATTAGCTAAATCTGAGCGTGGTGGTTTTTGGTCAACAACACTTTCTTATGGAGTAGTAGCACCATTCTTTATTCTAGCTGGTGGAATTATGGCATTAGCGATGTTTTCAAAAACAGGGGTATATGAAAGTGATCCAACAATCATTTTAACAGCATTAGGAAGTCCAGTTATGGCATTATTAAGTTTACTTTTAGTATCATTTGCGAATGTAGGAACACAAGGAACTGGTTCATATGTAAACTGTATGATTGTGAAAAGTGGAATGCCAAAATTAAATTATAAAATGTTGGTAATTATTGCAATGTTCTATGTAAGTTTCTTAACTGTAACAGGATGGGTAGAAAACTACTTTGGAACATTCATCTCATTAGCAGCATATATTCAAGGTCCAATTATTGGAATGATTGTAGTAGATTATTTATTAATTAAAAAAAGAAAATTATCTTTAAAATCAGCTTATTATATGAAAGGGCATGATGCTTATCAATTTACTAAAGGATTTAATATAGTTGGAATTGCATGTATTGTTATTACGTTTATTGTTGCATTCTTATTTGTGTACAATCCAATGACAGCAGAAATTAAGAGTGGAATTTTTCTTATTTTAACAGGTAGTGGATTTACTGCAATTTTTGGAGGATTGTTGTACTATGTGGCATCATTGATTCCTGCAGTGAATCGTTATATGATTAAAGATCGTAATGATTTAGAAATTGTGTAAAAAAGGGTGTATATTACACTCTTTTTTGTTTTTGAAATGTAAGAAAAGTTATTTTGTGGTATAATATTTAAAGAGGTGATTTTATGGATGGGATACTATTAGTATATAAAGAAAAAGGGATGACATCTTTTGATGTTGTTTTTAAGTTGCGTAAAATCACAGGATGTAAAAAAATAGGACATAGTGGAACATTAGACCCACAAGCTGAAGGAGTAATGCTAGTCTTTTTTGGTAATGCAACAAAATTATTACCGTATATTGAAGATAGTGATAAAGAATATATTGCAACAATGAAGTTAGGAATAAAAACAATTAGTGATGATATTTTTTCTGAAGTGATTGAAGAAAAAGAAATTACACTAATTCAAGGCTTTGATGCAGTACTACAAAGTTTTAAAGGAAAACAAAAACAATTGCCTCCAATGATATCAAGTATTAAAGTAAATGGAATGAAATTACAAGAATATGCACGAAAGAATATTCCTGTTGAGCGCACATTACGAGATGTTGAATTTTATGATTTAGAAACATTAGATGAAAAAGAAATGAAATTTAGAGTACATTGTAGCAGTGGAACTTATATCCGTAGTTTAATTGTGGATATTGCAGCCAAAACAAATAATCTTGGTGTAATGACTTCACTTATTCGTACGAAAGTAGGGAAATTTGAAATTAAAGATTGTGTTACGCTCCAACAAGTTGAAAATAATGAATATACTTTGTTAGATAAAAGTGTTGTTTTAGAGCATATAAAAAAAGTTAAAATTTCTAATCCCTTAGATGCATATCATGGGAAAAGAATAAAATTAGATGTAGCTGAAGATACTGTGATTATTGAAGACCAGGAATTAATAGCAATTTATAAAAGAGAAAAAGATAATATATTTAAAAGTGAACGAGGTTTATGGTAATGGAACTTATTCAAATTGATATAACAAAACAAAATATTGAACAGAAAAATCGTGTTGTATGTATTGGCTTTTTTGAATCATTACACATTGCCCACCAACAATTATTACAAGAATGTTTAAAATATGAAGGAATTAAAACTTTTATTACTTTTGTGTTTGACAATGATATTCAAATTTCTAAAAATATTCAGACTTATTTAATGCGAAGAGATCAAAAAATAGAATTAGTAAAATCTTTTGGTTTTGATGAGTATGTTGAAATTATTTTTAACAAAAATACGCAAGCATTATCATATTTAGAATTTGAGAAAGTTTTAAAAGAAATGGGTATTCATACTCTAGTATGTGGTTTTGATTTTAAATATGGAAAAGAAAGAAAAGGAAGTATTCAAACTTTAAAGCAGTGTGAATACTTTGATTTAATTGTAGTTGATGAAGTTAATGATGAAGAACACAAAATTTCTTCTACGCAAATTAAGCAGTTATTAGACAAAGGGGAAATTGAGAAAGTAAATCAATTGTTGAGAAGACCTTATTCAATTCGTGCTAAAGTAATCGAAGGAAAAAAATTAGGAAGAAAAATAGGATTTCCAACTGCTAATTTAGAAAATCAGTCTAAATATCATACACCTAAAATAGGTGTTTATTTTGGAAAAGTAATTGTCCGAGACCAAATGCATTATGCAATGATTTCAGTAGGATTAAATCCTACAGTTGAAGTATTACAAAAACCTGTAATAGAATCACATATTCTAGATTTTAATCAGGATATATATAATGAAGAAGTAGATGTTTTATTTATTAAAAGATTAAGAGATGAAATTAAGTTTGACTCTTTAGAAAGTTTAATTTCTCAGCTAGAACAAGATGAAAAAGAGGTAAGAAGATTAATATGCGATTAGAATTATTTAATCTGATTGATGATACATTAGATATTTATCAAAAAAATTTAGATAAATATCATCATATCCGAAACCAAATCACTACAGAATTAACGATGTTATTGGAAAAAGAAAAAGAGTGTATTTTAGATTTTCAGTCTCGAATCAAAACAAAAGAAAGTTTAAGAGAGAAAATTATTCGTAATCGATATTATTTAAAGTTTAATCGAGGAGAAGAAATTATTGCTTCTTTATCAGATGTTATTGGATGTCGAATTGATTGTCGATTTTTAAAAGATGAACAAGTAATTTTAAATTGTTTGAAAGAAAATTTAATTTATGGTGAAGGAAATTTTAAATCTGCTTCTAAAATGGCAAATTTATATTTGGATGTTGTAAGTTTACAGCCTCAAAAACAAAAAAATGGATTATCAATTTATCGTTTAGATGGATATTATATATTTCGTGGAGAAAAAATCAATTTTGAATTACAGATTAAATCATTAGTTAATTCATTTTGGGGATCGATTGAACACAAATTAGTATACAAAAATAATAACTATTTAGATGTTGATGATTTTATGAGTAAAATGTTGGTGTCGATTAATCAAAGTTTAAATGTATTAGATGCACAATTAAGCATAGTACATGACCAAATTCAAAATGCATCTCGAAAGGATTTAGAATTTAATGAAAGAAATATTGAATTGTTGATTACGAAAGCAATTAATGATTTATTTTCGGTTAAGATGAGAGAAAATTTAGGCTTT
>JBHALC010000082.1:0-6023 GCA_041827565.1 Erysipelotrichaceae bacterium | reverse complement strand
TGCTGGTTGAATGACATAACTGCTAGTTTACAATTTCTTTTCTCGGCTTCTTTTTTAGCTCGATTGATAACGGCTTGGTGTCCAATATGAACGCCATCAAAATAACCCAATGCTAATACCACTCGGTCAGTCGGAATTTCTTCTTTTTTATAGGGATGATGTAAATAAATAACTTCCATGATTAACTCTCTTTCCTCTTTTCAGAATGAAGACAAAAACATTGTTCTCGGCTTCTTAAATCCTGCTCGCTTTGGATGATTCTCATATAATGCTACCAAATTCTCACCATAATAGAAAGCAATCAGTTCCGAGCTCGTTAAGTTGTCAAATGCCTCATTTTCAATAACAGCGCCATTTTTAACACGTTGCCATAATTCATCATTTAAATGATAATATCTTCTTCCTTTACTTTGTCTTTCAATTTCTTCAATATATCGCACAATTAAACTTGTTCTTTTTCCATCTATTACTTCTTTTAAATGTTCGTCATTTTGATCTGCTTTTAAAAATAAATTTTTACCATTAAATTCAATTAAATAAAAACGACTATTATGTAATTCAATTTCTAAAGGAATAATTTTTTCAATCTCAACTACAATCTCATCATTAAAACTATATTCTTCATTCAAATTGAAATATTTCTGTTCATTTTCATATTCTAATACTCTATCTGCATAAGACTGTTTCACACCATCATAAGCAATAAAAGCAATAAATCCTAATAACACAAACCAAAATATGATCCATTTTGTTCCTTTAAATTGATAACGCATTATTCTTCCCTCTTTTCTCTATAAATTTAAAAATATAAGGTAAAATAATCATCGTTATTCCCATTACTGTATTTTGAAAATGACTTGAATCAAATTGTTTGTAGGTATCGTAAGAAACAATTCTTGATAAACTAAGCATCCCTAAATTAAATCTTTTCTCAACTGTTTTATTTGCATATGAATATCTAGGAATCATTACAACTGGAATTTCTTCTATAGTTTTATCTTTTATTTTATTTAATATTTCCTGATTTTCAATATGCAATACTACTTGATTCTTACCATAAAAAACAGTATAAAAATTAGAACGATATTCTGCAATTGCATCCATTTTCAAATTATATCTTCCAACTGGTGCATCTTTATTATAGTCTTTAAGAAAAATACCACTATCAGTAAATAAATGATAAGTATTAAAAAATAATATTCCCATTCCGATTAATACCATGATTATCGTTCGTATTTTACTATAAATACTATTTTTTTAAGTAAGAAATTATGTGTCAGCACAAATACACAAAACCAAATTAAGCTTCCAAATACAACACCTAAAAATATCTCATCCATATGCTACTCTCCTAAAAAATCAACTAAAATATCATGTAATGCAAACATCCCTTCATAAGTGGTTTTTAAATATCCATTTTCAAGTACTAACCACTTCTTTTCAATATTTTTATTAATTGCATCTTGATATTTTTCAACTAAATTAATTTGATGAATTTGATTAAATTCATCAATATTAATTCCCCATTTTACTCTTAAATTCATCATAATATGTTCAAAAATATTATCTTCTAAAGAAAGTGGAATTAAATTTTGATTAAATTTAAAACTAGTATAATTTATTAAATTTCGCTCATTATCATATCGTACTAAATTTTCTTTTCCACTTGCTCCAGGACCTAATCCATAAAAATCTTTATAATTCCAATAAGATAAATTATGCTTAGAGTATTGTTTGTTTTTGGTAAAAGAAGAAATTTCATATTGCTCGAATCCAAATTTGGTTAAAATTTCAATTGCTTTATCATACATTTGTGTTTCTAATTCACTATTTGCTGGTTGATATCCTAATTTTTGAAATTTAGTATTTTTTTCAATCGTTAATGAATATAGAGATAAGTGAGAAATATAAGGATTTCTCACAATCTCATTTAAATCATTTTCCCACATTGCTAATGTTTGAGTTGGTAAACCATAAATAAAATCAACTGAAATATTTGTAATTCCATTTTCATAAATCATTTGAATCACATCTAATATTTCTTGTTTTGGACAAATTCTTTCCATAATATTTTGCAAACGATCATCAAAGCTTTGAACTCCTAAAGAAATACGATTTACACCATATTTAACCATGATTGCAAGTTTTTCTTTAGTAATACTTTCAGGATTACATTCAATTGTATATTCTTCTACATGGTGACGATACTGATCTAAAATCGATAAAGTTGCTTCTAATTGTTCTTCTGTTAATGCACTTGGTGTGCCACCACCTAAATAAATCGTTTTTAAATTTGAATTTAATTGTTTATTTTCAACTTCTTTATGAAAAGCATACACAAATTTATCTGCCATATTTTCTTGATATTTTAGTTTATAAAAATCACAATACGCACAAATACAACGACAAAATGGAATATGCACATATAAATGTTCTACATTATTTTTCAGGATATCTTCTTGCAACATCAATTAATTTTTCCTCAATAATTTGTTTGGGAGTTACACCTAATTCAATACATAACGCAAATGCATACATCAAAACATCTGCTAATTCATCTTGAACTTTTTTAGTATCAAATTCTTTCTCATTCCATTGAAAATGCTCCAATAACTCCGCTGCTTCTACTACAATACTTTTACTTAAATTGGCTGGCGTATCGACTAAATGCCAATCTCTTTTTTTACGAAATTCATCAATTTTTTGTAATAATGCTTCCATTAATTTTCCTCCATTGAAAGTACAGCCATAAATGCTTCTTGTGGTACTTCTACACTTCCAACTGCTTTCATACGTTTTTTTCCTTCTTTCTGTTTTTCAAGAAGTTTTTTCTTACGCGTAATATCTCCCCCATAACATTTCGCTAATACATTTTTACGTAAAGATTTAATATTAGTACGAGCAATAATTTTACCAGAAATTGCAGCTTGAACGGGAATTTCAAATTGTTGTCTTGGGATTAATTCTTTTAACTTCTCACAAATTACACTTCCACGACCATATGCAAAATCTTTATGCACAATACTACTTAAAGCATCAATTACTTCTCCATTTAATAAAATGTCCATCTTCGCTAATTTAGAAGTTTGATATCCAATTAATTCATAATCAAAAGAAGCATACCCTTTTGTAGCTGATTTTAAACGATCAAAGAAATCATAAACGATTTCTCCTAATGGTAGTTCATATACAATCGATACCCTTGTATCATCAATATAAACCATATCTTTATAAATTCCACGTTTTTTCTGACACAATTCCATAATTGGTCCTACATAATTACTTGGACCCATAATCGTTGCTTTTACATAAGGTTCTTGAATATAATCAATTTTTTGTGGTTCTGGTAATTTAGATGGATTATCAACTAAAATCATTTCATTAGAATGCAAGTAAGCATGATATACTACACTCGGCGCAGTTGCAATCAAGTCGATGTTATATTCTCGTTCAATTCTTTCTTGAATTACATCCATATGTAATAACCCTAAAAATCCACATCTAAATCCAAATCCTAACGCTTGTGAAGTTTCAGCTTCAAAATTTAATGCAGCATCATTTAACTGTAATTTTTCTAACGCTTCTCTTAAATCATTATATTTATTAGAATCAATTGGATATAAACCACAATAAACCATAGGATTCATTACTCGATACCCATCTAATGCTTCAGCACATGGTTTTTCAACACTTGTAATTGTATCCCCAACACGAACATCTTTTACTGACTTGATACTTGCAGCAACCCATCCTACTTCACCAGTTACTAATTCATTTTTAACGACTTCTTTTGGATTACGAATTCCAACTTGTAATACTAAATACTCTGCACCAGTTGCCATAAATCGAATTGTATCTCCAACTTTAATTCTACCTTCTTTCACACAAATTGAAGCAATAACTCCTCGATATGCATCATAGAATGAATCAAATACTAAAGCTTTTAATGGCGCATTTACATCCCCACTTGGTGCAGGAACATGATATACAATTTGTTCTAAAACATCTTTAATATTTAATCCTGATTTAGCAGAGATTAACGGTGCATCACTTGCATCTAAACCAATTACGTTTTCAATATCTTTTTTTACCACATCCGGTTGAGCACTAGGTAAATCAATCTTATTAATAACAGGTAAAATTTCTAAATTATTATCTAATGCTAAATACACATTCGCTAAAGTTTGTGCTTCTATTCCTTGTGCAGCATCCACTACTAAAATCGCACCTTCACAAGCAGCAAGTGAACGAGAAACCTCGTAAGTAAAATCGACATGTCCTGGAGTATCAATTAGGTGGAAAACATAATCTTCCCCATTCTCTGCACGATACTTCAATTGAACTGCATTTAGCTTAATCGTAATTCCTCTTTCTCTTTCTAAATCCATGTTATCTAATAATTGCGATTTCATATCACGTAATTCTACCGTTTCCGTTAATTCCAAAATACGATCTGCTAAAGTAGACTTACCATGATCAATATGTGCAATAATTGAAAAATTTCGAATATTTTTTTGATTCATAAATTCACCCTAAAATGATGTAAAGTTTTTACCAAATCCATTATAAAAAACTTTAGCATCCATCTTAACCTTTCCTTCCATCTGTAATGTTTTAACTTGAACAATTCCACCATTAAAATAAAAATTAAAATGATCTTGTTCAAATTCAATTTTACCAAACTTTTGATGATTACTTTCAATATAATTTACATCAAATAATTTAACTTTTTTTTCATTAATCATCAAATATGCACCAGGTACATCCGATAATCCTCGAATATGATTATAAATTTCTAATGCACTTTGATTCACATCTATTTTTTCTTCTTCTTTTTTTATCGTATAAGCATAAGTAACTTGACTTTCATCTTGCTTTTTAAATTCAACGTTACCCTCTAAAATAGCAGGAAGAATCTCTAAAATTGCTTCTTTCCCAACAATAGATAATTCATCAAATAACTGTGTTGTTGTCATATCAAAACGAATTGGATATTCCTTAACAAAACAAACATCCCCTGCATCCATTTTTGATACCATTTCCATAATTGATACTCCTGTTTTTGTATCACCATTCATAATCGCTTTATGAATTGGTGCACCTCCACGATATTTTGGCAGTAATGATGCATGAATATTAATACATTTATATTTTGGATAGTTCAATATCACATCTGGAACAATTTGACCATAAGCACATGTAATAATACAGTCTGGTTGATAATCTAATACCATTTGATAATCCTCTTTAATACGAACAGGTTGTAATATAGGTAAATTATATTTTAATGCAACTTCTTTAACTTGAGAATATTGAATTTCTTGTTTTCTACCTATTTTCTTATCAGTTTGAGTTACAACAGCGACAATATTATATCCTGCTTCAATTAATGATTCTAGTATTGTTGCTGAAAATTGTGGTGTTCCCATATAAACGATTCTTTTTTGCATCTTAACTCCTCCAAAAACATAGAAATATTATAGCATAAAATCATTTTTTTTTAAATTTATATAGATTAAAAGGCAATTATTTGCATTATAAATTGGATTTTGATATAATAGTAAGGCAATTGCAAGGAGGTTATAACTATGCCAAATATTAAATCACAAAAGAAACGTGTTATTACAAACAACAAAAAAAGATTAGCTGCAGTTTCTAAAAAATCTGCTGTTAAAACTGCAATTAAAAATGTTATTTTAGCTGTTGAAGCAAAAGATAAAGAAGCAGCATTAAATGCATATGCAGTGGCATGCTCTAAATTAGATGCAGGAATTACTAGTGGATTACACCACAAAAACTACTCAAGTAGACAAAAATCACGTTTATCTAAATTAGTAAACACTTTAGGATAAGATAGTTACACTATCTTATTTTTTTATTTAATCTATAAATTTTTTTATTTAATCTAAAAAAAAATATCCCTCTAATAGAGGGATTAATTTTTTATTAGTTTTGAGCTGGTAAAGTTACATTTACTTTAACTTTAGTTAATCCTAAAGCATCGATATCAGCTTTAGCATCTT
>JBHALC010000081.1:0-12474 GCA_041827565.1 Erysipelotrichaceae bacterium | reverse complement strand
GATTATGAAAAAATGGTATTACATTTTAGCTTAAAATCACATTTATCACATGAAAATGTTTTTGGTAAAAAAGGGAAACCAAATTTAGTAGATGTAGATGAAAATCTAGATTATTTTGTGAAGGAAATTGAAAATTTATCATTAATTTATCCTAAACTAAGACAAGAATTAGAAGAAAAAAATTTAAAATCTTTATATGAGAAGATAGAATTACCATTAGTTAAAGTGTTATATCGAATGGAAAAACAAGGAATTACAACAAGTGCTACTGTTTTAGAAGAAATAGGAGAAAAAACTTTAAAAATTATTGATGAAGTTACACAAGATATTTATCAACTTGCAGGAAAAGAATTTAATATTAATTCACCTAAGCAATTAGCAGAAATTTTATTTGATGATTTAGGACTAAAATCAGGGAAGAAAAGATCAACTGCAATTGATGTTTTAGAAAAATTAGAGAAATATCATCCGATTATTTCATATATTATTAGACAGCGAAAATATCAAAAATTATATTCTACTTATGTACAAGGTTTATTAAAGCATATTAGTAATGGTAAAATTCATACAACATTTAATCAGGTCATAGCTGCTACTGGGCGATTATCTAGTGTCGATCCAAATCTTCAAAATATTTCGGCTAAAGATGAAGATACGAAAGAAATTCGTAAAGCATTTCAGGCAAGTAAAGGGTGTGAATTATTAAGTTTTGACTACTCACAAATTGAACTTCGTGTGATTGCTGATATGGCTAATGAAACAAAAATGATAGAAGATTTTAACTTGAATCGTGATATTCACAGTGAAACAGCTAAAAAAGTTTTTGGAGTAGAAGAGGTTGATGATGCAATGCGTCGTTATGCTAAAGCAGTTAATTTTGGAATTATTTACGGTATGAGTGATTTTGGATTATCGAATCAATTAGGGATTAGTATACAAGAAGCAAAAACTTTTATTGATAAGTATTTTGAGACTTATCCAAATATTCGCATTTTTATGGACCAACAAATTGAATATTGTAAGGAAAATGGATATGTGGTGACGATGTATCATCGTCGTCGTGAAATTCCAGAAATTAATGATTCCAATAAGATGATTGTGGAATTCGCAAAAAGAGCTGCAATGAATACTCCGATTCAAGGGAGTGCAGCAGATATTATTAAATTAGCAATGATTGATATTGATAAAAAATTAGAGCAGTTTAAAACGAAAATGATTTTACAAGTACATGATGAATTAGTATTTGATTGTGCAATTGAAGAAAAAGAAAAAGTTTATGAATTAATTAAAGAAGCAATGAGTAATGTGGTAAATTTAAAAGTAAAATTAGAAGTAGAAGGTAGTTTTGGTGAAAACTATCTAGAAACAAAATAGGAGGAATTATGAAAATAGCAGTAATTTATTGGAGTGGAATGGGAAATACTAAAATGATGGCAGAAGCTATTTTTGAAGGAATCCAAGAAAACCATAGTGATTCACAAATTTTCTATGTATCAGAATTTGATCAAGATATTACAGAATATGATAAAATTTGTTTTGGGTGTCCATCAATGGGAGCAGAAGAATTAGAGGATATCGAATTTGAGCCATTTTTTAGAAATGTAGAATCACAATTGTCTGGAAAAGATGTAATATTATTTGGATCTTATGGATGGGGAAATGCTGAATGGATGGATGAGTGGCAAACAAGATGTTTACAAGAAGGAATGAACGTTGTTAAGACTTATATTGCAAACGAAACACCTCAAGATCATGAATTAGAGGAGTGCCGTGAAATCGGTAGAAGTCTATAGAAGTGTATGATGAGAAATTCGACATTTGATGGAAGTTTATTTCAATTAATTGGAACCAAAATTTTAATGTTTTTAATTATTTTTGCTACAGCAGGAATAGGATTACCTTGGGCGATTTGTATGTATCATCGTTGGGAAACAAAACATACAATTATTGATGGTCATCGTTTATATTTTACTGGTACAGGTGCACAATTATTTGGTAATTGGATTAAGTGGTTATTTTTAACGGTTATTACAGTTGGAATTTATGGATTTTGGGTAAGTATAAAAATTAGACAGTGGATAGTAAAGCATACACATTTTAAATAAAAAGGATATAATTTGACAAGTAGTCTTGTATTCTATATAATAGTAATGTTAGATAATGAGGTGATTTCTTGAAGTGGTCAAAAATTGATTTTCTAAATTCTAAAACACATGAAATTGTGTTTGAAGAAGAAATTGAGATTCAACCGGATTTTTTCAAAAAAGAACATCAAATTCGAGGGTTAAAAGACATTGTTGTTTCAGGAAAACTACAGTATGAAGAAAAAGAAGACTTGGTACTGGCAGATATTGAAATTGAAGGAACAATGATATTACCGTGTTCGCTTACTCTTGAAGATGTAGAATATGAATTCACTACAGAATCTTATGAAGTATTCTCTTTTTCCAAAAAGAAAATAAATGAAGATGTTCACCCAACAAATGGGAACACACTTGAGTTATTACAAGTGGTAATTCAGCTAATTTCTATGGAAATTCCAATGAGAATCGTAAAAAATGAAAATCCAACCTATTTAAAAGGGGAAGATTGGGAAATTATTAGTGAGGAATCTTATCGTAATCGTGAAAAACCATTAGATCCTCGACTAGCAAAATTAAAAGAGTTTAAATTTGAAGAGTAAGAGGAGGAAAAAGCAATGGCAGTTCAACAAAGACGTAATTCTAAAACAAGAAAAGCAAAAAGAAGAACACACTACAAATTAACACCAGTAACAATCGTTAAAGATCCTAAAACTGGAGAATATGTAAGACCACACCACATGAGTGAAAGTGGATACTACAACGGAAAAAAAATTATTGACTAATAAACCTACATTTGTAGGTTTTTTTATTTAATATCATTATTTATTAAAATGTGATATAATAGTTATCGAAATAATGAGGTGAGTATATGAAAGCATTATTGGCATATTTTGTTTGTCGAATTAGTCGCTTTTTTTTGGGTTTAATTCGTCGTGGTGGTTCTCTTCCAGGAGAATTAGCTTTAAAAATTGATAAAAATATTTTAAGAAAAATTAAGTATCCAAAACAAGTGGTACTTGTTACTGCAACAAACGGTAAAACATCAACAACAAATTTGATTGCACAAATATTACAAAAAACAGGAAAAAAAGTCATTTATAATCATAAAGGTGATAATTTAATTTTTGGGATTACATCATTATTATTATCAAATGCAAATTGGAAATTAGAAGTTAAAAGTGATATAGCAGTAATTGAGGTAGATGAAATTACACTTGCGAATATTGCACCAGATATTCAAGCAACACACATTTTAATTAATAACTTTTTTAGAGATCAATTAGATCGTAGTGGTGAAATGGAGAATGTGGTGTCAAGAATTGAAAAAGCTTTAGAAAATTATGAGGGAACTTTGATTTTAAATCAAGATGATCCAAATGTTTTGCGTATTAAAGATCGAGTTGCTAAATCAAGAATCATTACTTATCACTTAAATAAAACAGAAATCAGTAAGTTGACTTCAATTGAAGCAAGTGAGGGTAAATTTTGTCCTAGATGTGCTCAACGCTTAAGTTATGATTTTTACCATTATTCACATATTGGTAAATTTCAATGTAGTTGTGGATTTGGACAAAATATTCCGACTTATCAATCTCAAATTGTGGATATGAAAAAGGGTATCTTTGAGTTTAATCACATAAATTACCAATCAAGTAATTCTAGTTTATATCATATTTATAATAATTTAGCGGCTTTAAGTTTATGTGAAGATTTAGGTGTAGATCAAACAATTGCAGATGAAGTAATCTCAACATTTGAAATGTCGCTAGGTAGAAATGAAAAAATAGTTTTAAAAGAAAAAGTAGGGTTATTGAATTTAGTAAAAAATCCTACGGGATGTAATGAAATTATTAAGATGATTAACCAAGATGAACAAGCTAAAACACTGTTATTCGTATTAAATGATAATGAACAAGATTCACGAGATGTATCATGGATTTGGGATGTAGATTTTGAAAGTTTATCTAATTTAGAAAAAGTGATATGTAGTGGAAAAAGAGCTTATGAGATTGCATTACGAATGAAATATGGTGGAATTAAATGCGAAATAGAAGTAGTAGAAGAAATTAGTAATGCGATTAAAACTTTATATCATAGTAATGGTAGTTTATATGTTTTAGCAACATATACTGCATTACCAGTAGTGAGAAAGGAAATGATGTCATGGAGTTAAAATTATTATGGTTATATCATGATGTAATGGATTTATATGGGGATCGTGGTAATATTCAAACTTTAAAACATCGTTGTATGATACGAGGTATCGAATTTAGTGTTGATACTTGTGGTATTGATGAAGAAAAAGAATATGAAGAATATGATTTGATTTTTATGGGTGGTGGTGCCGATAAAGAGCAAAAAGTATTATCATTAGATTTATTAAAGAAAAAAGAGGGTTTAAAAAAAGCATTAGATTCTGGTTCATTTTTTCTACTAATTTGTGGAGGATATCAGCTTTTTGGAAAGTACTATGAAGATAGTGAACAAAATAAAATAGAGGGATTAAATTTTTTAAATCATTATACGATTGCCCCAACAAATAAAAAAAGATGTGTTGGAAATGTGATTGTTGATGCGAATTTAGATGGAGAAGTGATTCGTTTATGTGGATTTGAAAATCATGGTGGACAAACAGAAAATGTGGATTATCCATTAGGTAAAGTAGTTTTTGGACATGGGAATCAATATAAGAGTGAATTTGAAGGGGTATATACAGGGCAAATTTTAGGGACTTATTTACATGGTCCATTATTACCAAAAAATGCGAAGTTAGCAGATTTTATTATTAGAAAGTCATTAATGAAACGTTATGGTCAAATTCAATTACAACCATTAGATGATCAATTTGAAGATAGTGCATTGAATACGATGATTCATCGTTTATTAGGTAAATAATATGAAAATCAAGTTTTTTGATAATCGTAATTTTTCAACTGCTCAAAGAATTGCATTAAGTTTTGCAGTAGTGATTTTAGTTGGAAGTATCTTATTGTGTTTACCTATTTCATTAGCAGAAGGTAAATCAATTTCATATATTGATGCATTATTTGTGTCAACGAGTGCAACATGTGTTACGGGATTAACTCCTGTTGTGATTGATACAACATTTAATTGGTTTGGAAAAATTGTGATTTTAGTTTTAATTCAAATAGGTGGATTAGGATTAATGACGATTATGGCTAGTTTTATTTTATTTCTTCGAAATCGTATTCCACTAAAAGAAAGACATGCTTTAAGTGAAATGTTGAATCGTAGTGATTTATTTAATTTTCCGCAATTTATTAAAAGTGTAATTAAAATTACTTTTATTATTGAAGCAGCAGGAGCATTACTTTTATTACCGGTTTTAGTTGAAAGATCAGGGTGGTTAGCAGGAATTGGACAATCGATTTTTGTGTCGATTAGTGCATTTTGTAATGCTGGATTTGATTTGTTTGGGGCAACAAGTTTAATGGAGTTTCAACATAACTTATATTTTCAAACAATCATTATGCTATTAATTATATTTGGTGGATTAGGATTTGCAGTATGGGCAGATATTTATGATTTCTTTCATAATTTAGTATTAAAAAAACGAAGTTTTACGCATGCTCGTCGTAAATTTTCTACTCATTCAAAATTAGTTTTAACATTAACGATAGCTTTAATTTTGATTCCAGCAGTAATTATTTATTTAGTTGAAATGTATAATCCATTTATTTTTGAAGGATTAAACTTTATTGAATCAACATTTGCAATGTTATTTCAATCGATTACTTTAAGAACGGCAGGATTCTATACAATTGATTTCTCTAAATTGAGATATGTTACATTGTTATTTATGATTCCAATTATGTTTATTGGAGGTTCATCAGGAGGAACAGCTGGGGGAGTTAAAACTACAACATTCTATATTGCATTTGCTTATTTAGTATCAGTAATTCGTGGTAAAAAAGAATTAATTTTATTTAAAAGAACAATTGATAAAGAAATTATTATTAAAGCTTTTACATTAATTTTAATTAATGCAATGGTATTGTTAGTTGGAGTATTTTTAATTAGTTTAGCTATTCCACAAGAAAAAATAATGGAATATGCGTTTGAAGCAGGAAGTGCACTTGGAACAGTTGGAATTTCAACAGGAGTTACTTCTTCTGCAAGTACTTTTGTGAAGATTGTATTAACAGGATTAATGTATATAGGAAGAATAGGAATTGTTACTTTGGTGTTCTCGATGAGAGGAACACAAAGTAAAGTAAGTGGTAATGTTGGTTATCCAACAGGAAATGTGATTGTGGGGTAAAATATGGAAAGAAAACAGTATGCAGTTTTAGGACTGGGAATATTTGGATCAGCATTAGCTAAAACTTTATCTGAATATGATGTAGATTTAATTGTAGCTGATTCGGATTTAAAATGTGTAGATAGAATGAAAAATTTCACGGATCAACAAAATGTAATAGATATTACAGATAAAGAAGCTTTGCGTGAAATTGGAGTAGGAGATTGTGATGTTGCAGTTGTGGCGGTAGGTTCTAATTTAGAGGCTGCAATTTTAGCGGTAATGCACTGTAAAGAACTAGGAGTTCCTAAAGTAGTAGCAAAAGCAAGAAATAAACGAAATCGTGAAATACTTTTAAAAATTGGAGCAGATTTTGTGGTTAGACCAGAAAAAGATATGGGAACGCGTATTGCTAAAAGACTTTTAACCAAAGATATTGTTGAGATAATTGAGGTAGATGCTAAAAACTCAATTGTGGAAATGCATGCACCAAAAGAGTGGGTAAACCGTAGTTTAATTGAAATTGATGCACGAGCTAAATTTGGTATTAACATCATTGGAGTTCGTCGTAATGGAGAATTAATTACATCATTAGTTGCAACATTTAAAATTTTAGAACATGATATTTTATTAGCAATTGGAGAAACAAAAGCATTTGAGCGTTTTGATTATATTGCTCATCATAAATAGGAGGAAAACATGAGTCAGATTATTTTAGAAAGTAAAAACTTAACAAAAGTTTTTAAAAAACAAACAGCAGTAGATAATTTATCACTTCAAATTAATGAAGGAGATATTTATGCATTATTAGGATTAAATGGTGCAGGTAAAACAACATTTATGAAATTAGTATTAAAACATATTTTTCCAACAAGTGGAGAGATTACTTTAAATACAGCATATCAAAATGTGGGAGTAATTGTAGAAACACCAACATTTTATGATGATTTAAATGGATATGATAATTTAAAAATGCATTGTTTATTAACAGGAGTTAATGTAGATAAAATTAAAGAAGTATTGCAGATTGTTGGGTTACAAATTGATAAGAAAAAAGTAAAAAAATATTCTTTAGGTATGAAACAAAGATTAGCAATTGCTCGTGCTTTATTAACGAGTCCAAAATTATTAATTTTAGATGAACCTGTAAATGGATTAGATCCAACAGGAGTATATGAAATTCGTAGCCTACTAACAAAATTAAATGAAGAACATCAAATTACAATTATTATTTCTTCACATATTTTAGGAGAAGTAGAGTCGATTGCTACAAGATATGGAATTATACATCATGGAAAAACAATTTCTCAGTTTGATGCTAAAGATATTGAAAAGCATACTACTGCTAGAGTAAAAGAATTTGTTGATTTTGCAAGTTATCGTTCAGAATTAAATCGCTTAAAAGAAGTAGATGGTTTTGTAGGAAGTGCTTATTTGGATAAAAAAGGTTACTTCTATGGAAATGAATCTTTCTTAAATCAATTAGAAGAATATGATTTAGAAAAAACAACATTAGAAAAATACTTTATCGCCGCAACAGGTGGAGTTAGAAATATTTAGGAGGATATTATGTTTAATATATTTAAGGCAGAATTATTTCGCATTTTCAAATTAAAATCATTACGTATTTTAACGATTATTACATTTGTTGCAATTATTATAAGTGCTGCATTTGTGAAAATTGATCAAAGTGGAGCTTTTGATTTTTCGGGTGTTACAAAAATTAAACTAACAAAAATTATTAAAGAAGGAGATTCAAGTATATTTGTAAAATCAGATGTAGAAAAACAAATTAGCTTGGTAGTTCCAGATCGACTTGGATTTAAAGAAATTACTAAAGTGGATTTATCAAAAGGAGAACAAGAAATTCCGCTAGGATTTAAAGTTACTAAAGGTATGCCAATTTATACTCAAGAAACTACACCAGATGGATTAGAGATGAACTTCCCAGTCGCAATTACATTAGATAAAAATGATAATGGAAGTGGATCAAGAGCTTTAATTTTTAAAGAACAGTACGGAATTACAAATTTATTTACTTCTACTAATACATGGTATACATGGATTGCATTAGTAATTGCAGTAATTATTTTTGCAGGAGATTTTACACATAAACGCTTTAAAAATTATCTGCATTTTGTTAAGAATCGTAGTAGTATTTTAGTTAGTAAGTTTTTAGCTACTTATCTTTCAGTTATTTTACTTGAAGTATTATTTATTTTATTTGGAGTAATTTTAACAGGTCTTTTATTTGGAGCAGGATTACCAATTGATTGGAATCAAGTTTTAGTT
This sequence comes from Erysipelotrichaceae bacterium, assembly GCA_041827565.1. GTDB lineage: Bacteria > Bacillota_I > Bacilli_A > Erysipelotrichales > Erysipelotrichaceae > CAMCRE01. Next base: position 3,837 of record JBHALC010000081.1, on the reverse strand, counting down.
AATTTATTAATATTTAAACTGAATTTATTATTTATTATTTCTTTAATTATGTGGTTAAGTATTATGAGTCGCTCTACTGCTGCAACAGTGGGATTATACTTAGCTAAGGCAATTATTATTCCGATTGTTTTAAGTGCAGTGGGTGCAATATTATTAGCAGCTGGTAATAATCCTTTAATAAACTGGATTAGTGATGTAATTGAGCATGTTTCATTTTATGGAACAAATGCAGGAATGATATCAACATTTTTTAGGGCAGTTTCTCAAAATGATGTGGGTCTATTCTTTATTCCAATTTACTACTGGATTGGATATATGGTATTCTTACTTTCAATGTCATTTATTGTATTTAAGAAATCAGAAATTTAAAAAAGTTGCGATATTTTATCACAATATCAATTATCGCATTCAATGTTGAGTTATGATATAATGTTTAGGAGGTGTAAAGATGAAATATAATATCGGAGATGAAGTTGAAGGGATTATTACAGGAATAAAACCTTATGGTGCATTCGTGTGTATTGATTCAAAAAATCAAGGATTAATCCATATTTCAGAAATTACGAATGATTTTGTGGCAGATATTAATGATTATGTAAAAGTAAATGAAAAAATAAAAGTTCGTATTTTATCTATTGATGCAAAAACGTTTCAAATGCGTTTATCATTAAAATCATTACAATCTCGTAAAAATCGTCGTTTTCAACATTTTACAAAGAAAAAAACTTTACCACCTATGAACATCGGATTTAAGACGATTGAAGAAAAATTGCCTATTTGGATTGAAGAGGCATTGGAAAGGATGAAAAATGATTAAATTAGATTTAAGTAATGCAAAATTAAATAGTGATATTAATTTATATCAAGAAAAAGTTACAAAGTTACATGATGAATTATTAAATAAAACTTGTAAAGGAAATGATTATGTTGGATGGGTAAATTGGCCATTTGACTATGATAAAAAAGAATTTGAATTAATTTTACAAGAAAGTAAAAAAGTAGCAGAAAATGCAGATGTTTTACTGGTTTGTGGAATTGGGGGTTCTTATTTAGGAGCTCGTGCAGTAATTGAAATGGTAAATGGGTTATATAACCAAAGCAAACCAGAAATTATTTTTATTGGAAATACATTCTCATCAACATATATTGCACAAGTATTAGAATACATTAAAGGAAAATCAGTATACTGTAATGTAATTTCTAAATCTGGTACAACAACAGAAACAGCATTAGCATTTAGATTAATTAAACAATATATTGAAAATGAATATGGAAAAGAAGAAGCAAAAAACCGTATTTATGCTACAACAGATGCAAATAAAGGAACTTTAAAAACGATTGCTGATGAAGAAGGATATGTAACATTCAGTATTCCAGATGATATTGGAGGAAGATTCTCAGTAATTACAGCAGTAGGACTATTCCCAATTGCAGTAGCAGGGATTGATGTTGAAGCTTTAATGCAAGGAGCACAAGAAGCATTTAATGATTTATCTAATCCAGACTTAACAAAAAATACAGCATATCAATATGCTGTAGCTAGAAGAATTTTACAAGATCAAGGTAAAGATGCTGAAATGTTTGTGAGTTATGAATTACAAATGACAATGGTAGCAGAATGGTGGAAACAATTATTTGGGGAATCTGAAGGTAAAGATGGATTAGGAATTCTGCCAACTAGTGCAAATTTCTCAACAGATTTACACTCTTTAGGACAATTTGTTCAAGATGGAAAAAAAGTGTTATTTGAAACAGTAGTTGTTGTAGATAAACCAACATTAGATTTAACTTTCCCAAGTGATGTTGCCAATGCAGATGGAATGAATTACTTATCTGGTAAATCATTAAGTTGGGTAAATGAAATGGCACGATTAGGAACGCTAGAAGCTCATGTTCAAACAGGGGATGTTCCAAATATTTTAATTCATATTCCAGATATGAGTGCAAAATCATTTGGATATTTAGCATATTTCTTCTTTAGAGCTTGTGCAATTAGTGTTGCCTTATTAGATGCGAATCCATTTGATCAACCAGGTGTCGAAGTTTACAAGAAGAATATGTTTAGATTATTAGGAAAAAATTAAAAAAATGTGTCTAAAATTTTAGGCACATTTTTTATTATTAAGTTAATAAAGCAGTAACTTGTTTTTCTAAAGAAGCTTTAGCTTCATCTGAAGTTACTAATTCACCTGTTCCCCATGTTTCAGGGTTTACTTTAGATGCAGTAAATTTACCAACAACTTTAGTACGGATAAATGGTAATAACATGTCCTTCATTTTTTACTGAAGAAACAGTAACAATTTTATCTTGTAAAGCATTTGGGCCAGCAGGGTTTGTTCAGTCTAGAGTTCTGGATAATCGGTCTAGTAAGTTTTTAACTGTACCTGGAATTTGGAGGTTGTAGATTGGTGAGAAAATTCAAATCGCATCTGCATTTTGTACTGCTTCTTTTGCGGCAGCAACTACAGGTAATACAGGTATTTCTAAATCTTGATTGAATACAGGAATTTGAGCATAATCTAAGTAAGAAATTTCAGCTTTTTCGAATTCTTTATAACTTTTAATTAAATGATTGATTTGATGAATTGATATTTATTGTTTTCTTTCATAGCTAAGTTTACTTTTCTCATAGTATGAAGTACCTCCTAAAAGGAGTATCTTGCAATGTAGCAGTTGACATTGTAATACATTTGTATTACAATTAGGGTATAGAAAAATCAGGGAGGGTTTTATGGCAACAATTAGTTTAAGAATTGAAGAAAGTGAATTAGAAATTTTTAAAAATTATGCAAAACATCACAATACGACTTTATCAGAAATTATTCGATTAACAATGATCAATCGAATTGAAGAAGAGTATGATATGAATGTATTCCGTGAGTATGAAAAAGAAAAAGAAAATGGTACATTAGATGTTAAGCCCATTGAAAAATTATGGGAAGAACTTGAATTATGATTTATAAAATTGTTACTACAGAAAAATTTGATAAATCATTTAAAAAATTAGATCGTTTTGTTCAAAAGATTATTAAAGTATGGATTGATAAGCATTTAATGAATTGTACAGACCCTAGAATACACGGAAAAGGACTTACTAGTAATCGCAGTGGACAGTGGAGATATCGAATAGGAGATTACCGTTTATTAGCGGATATTCAAGATGATAAAGTAATACTTGTTCTTGTGGGAGTCGGACATAGAAAAGAAATTTACAAATAGAAATGAATGCGATGGGTAAAAAGGAAGTAATAGAAAAAAGGAAACAAATATGGATTATTTTGTGTTATAAATAATACAATTCTTCAAAAGATAGGGCATATTCAATCCACTAGTGGATCATTGGAATTACTTCCTAAAGTTGTAATATAATATTTATTTTTAACGATTTTAAATAATGAATTACAAAGTACGGATGATATGGAAAATGTAAGAAACACAAGAAAAGAAATTTATGAGGTAATTGATTTAGTAAAAAGTGATTCAAAAAAAGATATAAAAACAAAACGATTTTTTGGGTTAATTAATCAATATATTTCAAAAAGCTATGAGTTGGAAATTGTAGAAGATTTTAGAAAAATTTATGATAAAACAGTAGCTAATGAAATAGCTATATCTGTATGAACAGGATTAGTTAAAATTTTTCATTAAGGAGTAAGTTTTGATATAGAAAGATTAAATCATTTAATTTGGTTTATAGATTTTAATGATTTATCTAGACTAGTTAAGGCTTGTGTACAACATTATATGTTTGAATATATTCATCCTTATTATGATGGGAATGGCGTCAAGTGAGCTTACTGTTATGACATTTATTGTTAAAATTATTGCTTTAATTT
>JBHALC010000080.1:0-3322 GCA_041827565.1 Erysipelotrichaceae bacterium | reverse complement strand
ATAAAAATATAGAGGACTAACAAAACATGTTAGTCCTCTATATTTTGTGGTTTAATCGATTTTCTACGATTTATAATGTATTGAATCACTCTTTTAATAGGATATAGTAATAATAAAAGATCAATTCCAATTATTGAAATAGAATACAAATTATTACCATCATACCCATAAATGATTTGAAAATAACGAGCTGAAGTGTGCTCAAGAGGTGTAAACATGCTATAATCAACTGATATAAAGTATAATACACCTAAAACCAATACACTAGAACTAAATAAATCCATTTTTTTATATTTAATCATTCCAATAAAACGAATTAAAACAAATAAAAGTATTATAATAACTAGATAAAATGCGTACTTTTGCTCAATAAGTTGATTTTCCATCATTTCAGGTATTAATGGATAGTTAGCTGGATCATCTCGATATATTCCTGTATCAATTCGATTTGTTGTAGGCACTTTTAAAAATAAAAATGATACTAACATAGGTATAATATAAATTAATCCTAATGAAATCCAATCAAATATCTTCATATTTTTCTCTTTCATTTTCATATTATTCACTCACTCCTCTCTCTAATTCTACGCTCTTATTATATCATAATTTGTTTTTTTGCAAAGGGTTTCACTAAAAAAGGATGTATTACACATCCTTAGTTTTTTTCTAAATCTTCTCCATTTGTTGCAATAACTTTTTTATACCACTCAAATGATTTCTTTTTATAGCGTTTTAATGTCCCATTCCCATCATTATCCTTATCTACATATATAAATCCATAGCGTTTTTTCATTTCTCCTGAAGATGCACTTACAATATCAATACATCCCCATGGGGTATATCCAATTAAGTCTACTCCATCAATTTCAACACCCTTAATCATTTCTTCAATATGGCGTTTTAAATATTCAATACGATAATCATCGGTTACAGTATCATCAATCAGTTCATCGGTTGCACCTAATCCATTTTCTACAATAAATAATGGTTTATTGTATCGATCATACAATGCATTCATTGTGATTCTTAATCCAACTGGATCAATTTGCCATCCCCATTCACTTGCTTCTAAATATTTATTGCGTAATGTTTTAAACACATTTCCTGCAGTTTGTTTTGTATCTAGATTTTGTGTTCCAGTTAAACGAGAAGAATAGTAGCTAAATCCTATATAATCAACAGTATTTTCACTTAAAACCTTTTCATCATCTTCTGCCATTTCAAGAACAATATTGTCTCTTTCCATTTGTTTTTTGATATAGTTTGGATAAAATCCTTTTGCTTGAACATCAATTAACCAGAAATTATCACGATTTTTTTGAGCAGCATCTAATACATCATTTGGATGACAAGTTTCAGCATAATATTGACCTGCTGCCATCATACATCCCATCATAAAATTAGGATTAATTTCTTTCGCTAATTTTGTTGCTTTAGCACTAGCTACTAATTCATGGTGTGCAGCTTGAAATAATACTTGATTTTTGTTTTCACCTTCATCAAAACTAATTCCAGCACCTAAAAATGGCAAGTGCAACAACATATTAATTTCATTAAATGTCATCCAATATTTTACTTTATCTTTAAAGCGAGTAAATAATTCATTACAATATTTTAAATAGAAATCAATCATTTTACGATTTTTCCATGATCCATATTCATTATATAAATATAATGGCATATCAAAATGACAAATCGTCACTACTGGCTCAATGCCATATTTTAGCAACTCATCAATTAAAGACTCATAATATGCTAACCCTTCTTCATTTACATTTTCTTCATCTCCATTAGGAAAAATACGGCTCCATGCAATAGAAAAACGGTAACACTTAAATCCCATTTCTACCATTAATTTAATATCTTCTTTATAATGACCATACATATCAATTGCAATTCGTGCTGGATAATAAGAATCAGATGGTAATGTAGTATAATGTTTTAATCCTTTCATTATATCAAAACGATACTCTCCCATTGGGATTACATCTACTGTACCTAATCCTTTATTCCCTAATCCAAATCCACCTTCAGCTTGGTTGGCAGCAGTTGCTCCACCCCATAAAAAATTTTTATTTAATCCCATAAATTACCTCTATTTTACTACTTTAATTAGTGCATCTCCAACATAAGTTTGAGAATTAGATGTAGATAATACTTCTTTAAACTGATTTGAATTGGTAATAATTATAGGTGTAATAATATCATACCCATCTTTTTTAACTGCTTCTAAATCAACTTGAACTAACGGATCACCAGCCTCTACTATATCACCTTGTTTCACTAAAGCTTTATAGTGTTTTCCATTAAGTTGTACTGTATCAATTCCAATATGAATTAAAACTTCGATTCCATCTTCACTTCTTAATCCAATTGCATGAAGTGTATTAAATAATGTTACTACTTCTCCTTTAATTGGTGCATAAAATGTATTATCACTTGGTATAACCGCAATTCCTTTTCCTAACATTTCACTAGAAAAAGTTGCATCATTTACAGATGTTAATGGTACTACCTCTCCTTTAACTGGTGATACCACAACATCTTTATCTACTTTTTTTCTTTTATTTCCTCTTTAATAACTGGTTTTTCTTCTTTATATAATGCAAATGTAATAATAAATGAAACAATTAGTGCAATTACTAATCCAGCAATCGCTACATAGAAGTCATTTAATTGATTATTTCCAATATAACTTGGTAATGTTAGTAATCCTGGTGATCCTCCTGCATAGTTTTTAGCATTAAAGATTCCTAAGAATAATCCAGCAACTCCTCCAGATACCATTGTTCCAATTAATGCAGCTTTATTTTGTAATGTTACCCCATATAAAGCTGGTTCTGTAATACCACAAACTGCTGTAATTCCTGCTGAAGATGCTAATGCTTTTTTATTCGCATTTTTTGTTTTTAAGGCAATCGCTAACGCTGCTCCCCCTTGAGAAACGTTACTTGCTAACATTCCTGGTTGAACTACTGTATCATAACCAATTGTTAAACGGTTATTAATTCCAACCGATACTAATCCATAGTGTGTTCCTGTCATAACTAAGAATGGTGAGAAAATTCCTACTACTGTTGGTACAACCCAGTTTGCAACTCCATTTAACCATTTAAAGAAATCAGCTAAATATTGTCCTAAAATTGCTCCTAAAGGTCCTAAAACTGCTAATGCAACTACTGCTGTTACTAAAGTTGTAATTAATGGTGCAATAAAGAATTTAATTGATTTATGTGTAACTTTATCCGCAAATCTTTCAACATAACTCATAAACCATACTGATAAAATTATCGGTAAAACAGATGATGAATAACTAGCATTT
>JBHALC010000079.1:0-7661 GCA_041827565.1 Erysipelotrichaceae bacterium | reverse complement strand
TCTTCATTATACAAAATAAACCCTTTGATTAATGGTGTAATAAAAGAAGAATTAGCATCTTTTAAAGAATTAAATGCTTTTCCATCTAAACTATTACTATAATAAGAAAAGCGATTTAAAGCATGTATTAGTTCATTAAATTTATTGTTTTGATCTAAATAAATCATGCTGATACTTTCAGCCTGTTCTTTAGATGCTTCTAAATTCATATTTATGCTCATCATTCACCTCATATTCTTCCTTATTATTTTTTATTTCATCAATATCATTTTTCATTTTTTTATCTAATTTCAATATTTCTTCTTTCATTTCATATACTATATTTTCATCATTTGATTTATAAAACATTTGAGTTAATTCATCCAAGATTATTTTATTTTTGGATTGGATTAACTCAAATTCTGACTTAAATTCAGTCAGTTTTTTTATGTTATCTTCTTTCATTATTTTACCTCACTAAAAATGTCATATTGCGAAGCACTATTTGCATCTTCTTCATTAAGTCCCTTATTAATCAGTTCAATATTTGAAGTATACATCAAAATTTCAAAAATGAAATCATTTAACATTCTTTGATTTAAATCAATCAGTTTCAAAAGTTCCTGATTACCTAAAACATTTGTAGAATAATCTTTTACTACATAACCTATTGAATTTAATAAATTAATTTTAGAATTAATATCATTTATTGCATATGATACTTCTGTATCATTTGTTTGAATTATGTCCATATTCTACCTCCTGCTTTATAAATTTAGGGCTAAAGTTAAAACTTTAACCCTATTCTAATTATTTAAATCCAAAACTTTTAAATAATTCTTCATCTCTTTGAGTCATTGCATCAGCTGTTTTATCTAACTGTACATTAATTTGTTGCAATAACTCTATAAAATTTTGCACTTTAGGTTTTAACTCTTGAAATTGAGAGTCAAATCCTTTAAAAGCTTGTCCTTCCCATTCAGAACGTAACATCTCTTGTAATCTTGTTAAATCTCTAAGAATTGAATTAACATCCTGAGACGCTTTTCCGTATGAACGAGCTCTTTCTTTTAAAGTTTCTGGTGAAACACGAATTTGATTTGCCATATGTCTTTCCTCCTGCATATCGTGAAAATAGTATCATAATTTTGTTCTAATGTCAACCAAAACATTAATTCTATGTTATATATATATATATATATTATAAAAAATGATTATATTGAATTTGAGTTGTAGCAATTATTTTTTAGTTTAAAAATTATCTCCAATTATTACTATTATGCTATCATTCAATTATACTTTTTATTATTGTATCATTTTTACAAAATTTGCACTACTAATCCAGTGTAAAATAAAAAGAAGGTTTTACCCTTCTAATTACGAATTAAATAATCAAATGCAGCTAATGCAGCACTAGCACCAGATCCCATAGAAATAATAATTTGTTTGTAGATTGAATCTGTACAATCTCCAGCAGCAAATATTCCATCAATATTTGTAGCTTGATGAGCGTTTACAATAATTTCTCCTCTTTGGTTTAATTCAATTCCACTATCTTTTAACCATGCTGTATTAGGCACTAATCCAATCTGAACAAATATTCCTTCAACATCAATATTTTTTTCTTCTTTTGTATCATTTTCAATATAAGTTAATGAAGTTACTTTTTGATCACCATTAATTGATTTCGTAGCAACATTTTTTAAGATATGAACATTATTTAAAGATTCAGCACGATTTACCAACACTGCATCTGCTTTTAATTCACTCATAAATTCTAAAATATAGACTTCTTTCGCAATACCTGCTAAATCTAAAGCAGCTTCAACACCAGAATTTCCTCCACCAAGTACTGCAACATTTTTTCCAGTAAATAATGGACCATCACAGTGTGGACAGTTTGTTACTCCTTTATTTCTAAATTGTTCTTCTCCTTCAACATTTACATTACGCCATTTCGCTCCTAATGCTAAAATTAAAGTTTTTGATTTTAAAGTCGCTCCATTTTCTAAAGTAACAACTACTTTATCTTCTTTAACTACATTAACTACTTTTTGTCCCTTAATGATGTCAATTGGATATTCTTTAGCATGTTCTTCAATATTTGCCATTAACTTACTTCCTTCAGTATAAGGTGTTCCAATCATATTTTCTATACCTACTGTATCTAAAACTTGACCTCCATAAGTTTGAGCAACTAATCCTACACGAATTCCTTTACGAGCTGCATAAATTGCAGCTGCATTTCCTGCTGGACCACCTCCAATAACTAAGACATCAAATTCTTCTTTTTGGTTTAATAAATCTACTGCACTTTCAGTATTAACTTTAGCTAAAATTTGTTCTAAAGACATACGACCACTACCAAATTCCTCATCATTTAAAATCACAGTAGGAACAGCTAAAATTTGTTTTGCAGTTACTTCATCTTGAAATAAGGATCCTTCAATCATTGTATGAGTAATATTCGGATTTAAAACAGACATCATATTTAATGCTTGAACAACATCTGGACAATTATGACAAGATAAACTTACATAAGTTTCAAATACAAGTTTTGAAGAAATACTTTGAATTTCTTTAATTAATTCATCACTAATTTTAGGTTTTCTTCCTGCAACTTGTAATAAAGCTAATACAAAACTTGAAAATTCATGCCCCATTGGTAATCCCGAAAAGAATACTCGAGGTTGCTCTCCTTTTTTTGCTAATCCAAATGTATTGTTTCTCTTTAATTCAGTAAATTCAATACTTAATTTAGAATCTAAAGCAACAACTTCATTAATAAATTCAATAATATCTTTATTATCATTTGAAACCTTAAAAACAACTTCACTTTCTAATAAAGATAAATATTGTAATAGCTGATTTTTTGTTTCTAAATCTAAAACCATATTAAATTTTACCTACTAAATCAAAACTTGGTTTTAATGTTGTTTCTCCTTCTTTCCATTTAGCTGGACAAACTTCCCCTGGATTTTTACGAACATATTGTGCAGCTTTAATTTTGTCAATTAAGATACTTGCATCTCTTCCAATTCCTCCAGCATTAATTTCTACTGTTTGAATAATCCCATCTGGATCTACAATAAATGTACCTCTTTGTGCTAATCCATCTTCACCAAGTACTTCAAATCCATTAGAAATTACATGTGATGGATCTCCAATCATAATATATTCAATTTTACTAATTGCAGGTGAATGATCATGCCATGCTTTATGAGTAAAGTGTGTATCCGTTGATACTGAATAAACTTCAACTCCTAATTTTTTTAAACTTTCATATTGATTTTGTAAATCTTCTAACTCAGTTGGACAAACAAATGTAAAATCTGCTGGGTAAAAACAAATTACACTCCATTTTCCTTTTAAATCTTCATTACTTACAGTAATGAACTCTCCATTATGATATGCTTGTGCGTTAAATACAACGACTTCTTTTCCAATTAATGACATATTAAATTCCTCCTTTTATCTGTCTATTCTATTATACCCTTTTAAAGTAAAATTAGAAATTAAGTTGACTAAAAAAACAAGTGATAAAATTTTATCACTTGTTGGCGTCTACCATTAATTCACATAATTTTTGACTAAATTCAACAGGATTTTCTAATTCAAATCCTTCAATTAATAAAGCCTGTGAATATAATATATCACTATATTTTTTTACTAAATCGGCATTAGAAAGATATAGTTTTTCCAATAATTTAAAAATATCATGATTTGGATTAATTTCTAATATTTTTGTTGCATGCACTTTTTCTTGATTTGGAAGTGCATTTAAAGTTTTTTCCATTTCAAATGAAATACCTTCTTTATTACTTAAACATACTGGATGATTTACTAATTTTTTAGATAAAATAACATCACTTACTTTACCTTTCAAACTTTCTTTCATTAAAGTTAATAAATCTTTATTATTTTCTGTTTTTTCATTTACTACTTTAATTTCATCTTCACTTAATAATTCAACATCACTAGCAGTTACATTTTTAAATTCAAATTCTTTATACTCTCTTAACATCGTAATAGTAAATTCATCTATACGATCATTTAATAATAAAATTTCTTTATCTTTACTAATTAAAGCTTCAACTTGTGGTAATTTTAAAATTTGGCTAATATTTTCTCCACTTGCATAATAAATTATTTTTTCTTCTTTTCCTTCAATATATTCATCTAAAGTAACTAATTCTTGATTTTTACTAGAATAGAATAATAATAAATCAACTAATTGATCTTTATGCATTCCAAAGTCTTGATAAATTCCATATTTAATCTGACTACCAAAGTTTTTCCAAAATTCTTGATATTTACTACGATCATTTTTTAATAAGTTTAATAACTCTGCCTTTATTTTCTTTTCAATCACTTTAGCGATTTGCTTTAACTGACGATTATGCTGTAAAACTTCACGAGAAATATTTAATGATAAATCATAGCTGTCTACAATTCCACGCACAAATCTAAAGTGCTCACTAACTAATTCTTCTACACCATCATTAATAAATACTCCACTTGAATACAGTTGTAATCCTTTCTTAAATTCATTTGAATAATAATTATATGGTAAAGTTGAAGGAATAAATAATAATGCATTAAATGAAACATTCCCCTCCACATTTGTGTGGATTGTTGTTAAAGGTTTACTAGAATCATGAAATTTATTTTGGTAAAATTCATGATATTCACTTTCTTGAATTTCACTTTTACTTTTTTTCCATAATGGAATCATTGAATTTAAAACTTCTGTTTCAAAAGTAGTACTTACTACTTTTCCTTCTTCATCATAAACATCATTTTCCACGTTCATTTCAATTGGATAACGAATATAATCTGAATATTTTTTTACTAAGTGTTTTAAATAGTAATCATCTAAATATTCATCATAATTAATATCTTCACTATTTTCTTTTAAATATAATCGAATTGTTGTTCCAAAAGATTCTACTTCTTTTTCTTCAACACTAAAATCATCTTGACTATCACAAATCCAAATATGACCTTGATTTTCTCCATATTTTTTAGAAACCACTTCAATTTTATCTGCTACCATAAATGCAGCATAAAATCCAACTCCAAATTGTCCTATAATATCGACATCATCTTGTCCATTTTCTTGTTTGAATTGGTAAGAATCACTTTTAGCAATCGTTCCTAAATTTTCAATTAGTTCCTCTTTACTCATCCCAATTCCATTATCTTTAATTTCTAATATTCTTAAGTCTTTATGTCTAATAATTTCAATTTTAAAATCAGATAAATTTAAATTTTCTTTTAAACTTTTATAATACAATTTATCAATTGCATCGGATGCATTTGAAATTAATTCACGAATAAAAATATCTTTATGTGTATAAATTGAATGAATCATTAATTCTAATAAACGCTTTGATTCAGCTTTAAATTGTTGTTTCATAAATCCTCCTTATCACTCAACCTATTAGAGTGCTAAAAATATTTTACTACAAAAATAAATAATTATCAAACATTATGTACTACTCTATTTCTTTATCGAGTTTGATTATCTAATACAAATCTATTTTTATTACTGACAATTTAAAGTTTTTTTAATAATTTAATACTTTTTTTCTCTCCAACAATTAAGAGAAGAAAAAATTATAAAATTTATGGTGATTTCTACCATGAATTACAATCGTATGGCTTATAACTCTAGCCACATGGAAGGAAGTTCACTAAATAAAAAAATAATTAAACATCTGCACTACTTATTAAAAAGTAAAACATCTTCTAAAATACTTTCTTGGTTTAATGTGGGAGAATGTAAAAGTCACCCAATATAGTAGGAGGAATTGAAGCGACAACTCCAGAAAATGTAATCAAAGATATGCAATACTTACTATCTCTTATCACAGTAAAAACAAATTTCATTAGAAGATAGGAAGAAATATTTTTACTATCGTGGATTAAATGAATTTTTAAATGATTCTACATTTTTAATTGATACTTGTTATGATGGTCAAGATACAATTAAAGCATTACTTCAATACTTCCATATTGAATCTAGTATTACAAACATCAGATAATTTAGTGTTTTTCATATGTGATTGGTATAGAAAAAAGAAGTTGAAATATCAACTTCTTTTAAGGTCTTGGTCTTGCAGTTGCCTTCATTTTTCCAAAGGCTTGAATAAAGATAGCAGCTGTCCCATTTTTATCTTCTCTACTTGTCTGAGTTTTATTTTCAACTAAATATAAATGATCATCTGATAATCCCATTGAGAAATAAGCAACTTCATATTCTTTATTCATCATACTTTGATTATGCTCTCCACTTGTTCTAAAACGAGCAACTTGTAATTCAGCTAAATATTTCTCACTTAATAACTCTCGAACAGCTTTAAATAAGTAAATACTTGCATTTTCACTACGAAGTGACACTTTAGTTGAGAAAGGAAAGGCTGTTCCAAAATCTTTTCCATCTGGACGAACATGTTTACGATCACCTACTGTATCTCCATCGTCATCAATACTTCTGAAGTAACCAATTTCTGCTTGTTCTTTTGCTCTTTGGTTTGTTCCAACTTTTAATTCCATTGAAATTACTAATGGTTTTGCACCTTCTAAAGTACGATAATGATTAATTGATTCTAAAACTTCATTATTAAAAGTTTCTTCATTTAAAGTCGCTTTAATCTTATCTACTTCTGGTTGTGATAATTCTGGATTTACTTTTTTCACATTTGTGTTCATAGAACTTTTAGCAATTAAATATCTCTCATCTTCAGATAAATGTTCTATTTCTTCCACAAATGTATCAATATTAAACAGCTGTTTTTGTATTCTTTGAATCATTAGTTTGTGTTGTATTTTCTTTGTTTCCGCCACACGCTACTAATAATAAACTTGTTAGTCCAATTAATATTTTTCTTTTCATTTTTATATCTTTCTTTATTTATTTCTTTTGAACAGATTCTACCAATTGATCTATTGTTTTTATAGCTTTATTTTTTATACTTTCTGAAGTTTCATTTGTCCAGTTTGCAAATATAAATAATGTTATTTTTTTTTGCATTTTCACCATCTAATACAGTAAAATACCCCTCAACATAACTTTTTAAATTAGGTTTCTCTTGATGAATGTATCCTTTACTACCATCATCTTTTACACCTTCTACCTCTGCCTTAACATGAGAATATTCCAAATCACCGATTTTTTTCTTTTCATTTGATTGAATAATCCATTTAAACTTTCTTTCACCCGGTAACATTCCACCTAATCTATGCTTAAATAATGTATTATCAGGAATCAAAAAATGTGTTTCTAATTCAGACAAATTATTAATACCTATTTTTGTATCCAATCCAACAGAAGCACTAAAAATATATGCTCTATCAAGATTTCCATTATTTTTACTACTGTCTCCTGTGAATACATATCCTCCTAAGTCTTTTCTATCATATGTAGGGGATCCTTTTTGATAGTTAGTATCTATAATAGGAGTTAACACATCTTTAACTAGTAAATCCCATTTCCAATCTGATTGTTTTTTATCTTCTGTCTTAGTATCTTTATTTTCTGCTTTTTTAGTATCTTGATTTGTATCTTGTGATGTCGTTTTTTCACTATTTCCACATGCTACTAATAATACTCCACATAAAATTAAACTTAAAATTTTTTTCATTTTAAATACCTCTCATCGTTTCAAATTATATCATAT
>JBHALC010000078.1:0-4434 GCA_041827565.1 Erysipelotrichaceae bacterium | reverse complement strand
TCAAAACAAAATGTTGTTTTTAAGATATGTTTTTTATTTTACTCTTTTGCTACTTCTTTAATTTTTTGAATCATTTTTTGAAGAGATTCCTTATGAATTTCAAAAGCTGATAAATATTCATCTGGATATGACTGAGTTAATACTGCAACATTTTCTCCTGTTAGTGTCTGAGATTCAATTTGCCAGTTTGGATTTTTTTCTAGCTGGTTTTTAAGTAATGCTTTAATTTCATTACTCGTAAAACTTGTCTTAACATTTTTTGAAATTGCCAATAAAAGCTTATCATAATTAACTATAATTGAAGGCGATTTTATTTTATTTAAAATCCCTTTGAATACTTCTTGTTGATTTCTACCTCTTTGAATATCTCCATCTTCAAATGAATTTCGTTGACGTGCAAACACTAATGCCTGAACTCCATTTAACTCATTTTCACCTTTGTGGAATCTAAAGTGATATTCTTCTTCAGTCATATCAAAAGTGTTAAATGACTGATCAGAATGAACTGTAATTCCTCCTAGTGAATCCACAATATCTTGAATACTTGAAAAATTTAATTTAATATAATAATTAATCTTAATACCTAAAAGATTAGAAATCGTCTGCATAGAACAAGAAACTCCATTATTCCCAATATGTGTTAATTTATCTGATAATTTAGATGAAACACACTGATTATATACTAAACTATCACGAGGAATAGTAGAGATTAATATTTTCTCTTTTTTAGGATTCACAGTTAAAACCATATTTACATCACTTAATCCATAATCAGGAATTTCACCAAACTGATCAATTCCACTCACATAAATATGATATACATCTTCTGTTACACTTTCGCTACGCAATTGGTAATATAAATCATCCACTTCAATACTTATAAGCAGTTTTAAACGATTTTCATAATCTGGCACTTCTTGTTTAAATTTAGAAAGTTCTTTTGCATCTACCATAATTGCAGAAAACTGATTCAATTCTAAATCTTTTACCATTTTTGAAAAACTCGTACTAGGAACTAATTGAGCATTTAAACTCTTATTTGCACTATGATAAAATCCAATCTCTCCTATTTGTAACATCCCTACTTCTTTATTTTCTAAATCCTTTACTTCTAATTTAGAATTCGCTTTAACATATACATTAATGACTGTTTTATCTTGTGAACTTAATTTAACTAAAAAGGAATCTAATTGCGTAACAAATATCATCCCCATCCCTTGAGCTAATGCAAGCATTAATGCAATAAATCCGGCAAAAGTTCTAAAAAAGCGATTTTGAGCACTACTTAATTTCAATATAAATAAAACTAAAACTAAAATCGTTGTTAGGATTATTCCTTTATACAGTATCGAAAGAAAATCATGATTAATAATATGGTAAGCAAAAATACAACTACAAATAATTAATAGTAAAACAAATATTCTACTATAATACATTTTCTTCATCTGCTAAAACTCCATCAATATTAATTGCATTAAATAGTGCATCTTTAATGACCTGTTTATCGACAGGCTCTTCACATAACTGTAATAAATGATTTACTCTTTGATCTACTTTATCTTTATTTAATTTAATAATTTCATTTACTGTGATCATATCATTTTCAGTTTTATGTGTTTTTTCTAAAGAATATTGTAATTCTTCAAACATTTTCTCTCCTGGTCTTAATCCAATCTCAACAATATCAATATCTTTATATGGTGTAAATCCAGATAGACGAATTAAGTTTTCAGCTAAATCTAAAATACGAACAGGCTCTCCCATGTCTAATACAAAAATCTCACCTTTATCTGCATAATATCCTGCTTGCAATACTAACTGAGCTGCTTCTGGAATTGTCATAAAATAACGAATAATCTTTTTGGAAGTAATCGTAATCGGTCCACCTTTTTCAATTTGACGTTTAAAAATTGGAATAACGGAACCATTAGAACCTAAAACATTTCCAAAACGAACTGCTGCAATCTTAGTAATTCCATTATTACCTCTTGACTGTAAAATTAATTCAGTCATTCGCTTACTTGCCCCCATCACATTTGTTGGGTTTACAGCTTTATCCGTAGAAATCATAATTACTCTTTTTACTTTATAAGCAATTGAAATATCAATTACATTTCTTGTACCAATCACATTATTTTTAATTGCCTCTTGTGGTCTAGTTTCCATTAATGGCACATGTTTATGTGCAGCTGCATGATAAACCACATCTACTGGATACTCTTTAAAAATGCTTTCTAATGATTCTACTTCACGAATCGAAACAATTAAAGTCGTAAGATTAATTGACTCATACACTTGATTTTCTCGTTTTAAACGCATCAATTCTTGTTCTAGCATATATAAACCATTTTCATTTACATCAACCAGTAACATATGTTTTGGCTTGAATTTAAACACCTCTAAACAAAGCTGACTACCAATAGAACCAGCTGCCCCAGTAATTAGCACTACTTGATTTTTAATATAATCACTAATTTGGTTTGATGAAAGTTTTGTTACTCCACGCCCTAATAAATCTTCAATTGATACATCATGAATCTGATTTTTACTGTTTCCTTCAACTAAATCTTCTCCTGGCTTCATTATTTTTGTTTCAACATTCATCATCTTACATAATTCAATCACATTTTGTACTACTCTACGTGGTGCACTAGGTATAGCGATATATACGATCTCTATTCCTTTTCTAGAAATAACACTTGGAATATCCTTAATTCTTCCTAAAACAGGAATACCACTTACAATCATTCCATAACGATTATCATCTACAAATCCAATTAATTTTGCTTTGAAGCGCTCATTTTTTTGAAGTTCCTTCATTAAAATATATCCGGCATCTCCTGCCCCAACAATTAATGTCTTGCGCAATTGATAACGATGATTTTTATTATTTTCATAATCACGAATTGCACGATAACTTAAACGAACACCTAACATTAATAAAACAATAATAAATCCTGCTATTGCAATCATTCCAATAAATGTTGTTTTTTGATTTAAAACCCAAATAATTGCTTCAGTAATTAATGTAGAAATCGTTACAGCTATTGTAATACGAAAAACTTCTTTTCCTCCTAAATAAGTCCATAAACTTCTATGAATTTTGAAAATTAGGAATACAACATTATAAATAACTAAAACTCCAATTCCTCCAATAACTACCTTAATATTTAAAATATCTTTGATTAAAGTTTCACTTGGAGCAAAATCATTTTTAATCATAAACGCTAATAAATACGCAAATATTACTATACTAATATCAATACCTAATAAAATTAATGAACGATATTTTCTAAAAAATTTATTTTGAAATACTTTAGATATCATAAAATACTCCTTTCATAACCCTATTATTATACACTTAATAAAATTTGGTTTCAATCTATTTTATTATTTAAAATTTTATCCACAAAATTACGACTTTGCAAATCCTGTAATATAATTAAAATTCCATCATAATATTCTAGTCTTTCACTAGTAGATTCCTTTGCTCCACTCACTAAAATAGGAATACATTTTTCAACTGAAAAATTCTTACTCATTAATACAATTTCATAAATAAAATCTTTCGTGATAATATTTCTACTTTTACACGAAATAAAATAATAGCTATCTTTTTTTCTAGCTACTAAATCAATTTCATTTAAAACAGATAACTCCTTGTTCCACTCAATTACAACACTAGGATATACTTCATCAAATGATGCCGATTTCTTTAAATAATGATATACAAATAACTCTAGAAATGCACCTTCATGTGTCATTAAATAAGCAACCGTATGATTTTTAAATGTCATAATACTCTTATTCATCAAAATAAATTGTAGTTGCTCTAACTTACGAATTAATTTCGCAGGTAATAAATGAGTCGTAACTTTTGTGCTTAAAGTTTTAATAGATTGATTATAAGTAATCACTTTAATCATTTCTTTCCACTGCTCAATAAAATCCATCGCTATTTCGCATAACTGCCTTGCGTCTTCTCCATCAATTTCTACATTAGAAAAATTACCTTTACGAACTGTTGCTCCAAATAAAGATAAACTTTCCTCTAATCGAACTTCATTATATGGTGCTTGATATTTTTTGTTTGTTGCTATTTCAATAATTTCATTTCGTTTAATATCGAAATAAATCATTGGAACTTGATATTTATATGCCATTGGTTGCAGATACATCTCAATCGATGAATACCCGTTTAATTGCAACACACATTCTTCATGCTGATATTTTTTAAAAATTTGCTCTACAGAATAATAGTCAATTACCATTACTTCTACAAAAGAAAATTCAAATTTTTCTAAATTTTTAGCAATTTCATTATACTTTTCTTTACCACTATGACAAAAAATAATTTTATCATAATCTTTATTCATACGAATTGTGTATAAATTTGCATCTACGATTTTACAAATTGAAGTTATTAAAATTTTC
>JBHALC010000077.1:0-19030 GCA_041827565.1 Erysipelotrichaceae bacterium | reverse complement strand
CAAGAGTATATTAAAACACTTAGTGTTTATCGCCAAAGAAAAACATTTAATTTCTTAACTAGTGATGATACGCCAGTAATTATTATTACAAAAAGTAGAGAATGTCCTCCTACTTTAAAAAGAATTGCGAAAAGAAAAAATTTTCCAATTTTAACTACAGAATTAGAAACTTACCGTTTAATTATTGATATTACGACTTATTTAGATGAAGAATTGGCACCGAGTGAAACAATACATGGGGGATTATTAAATGTTTATGGAACCGGAATTTTAATTAAAGGAGAAAGTGGATTAGGGAAATCTGAAATTGCACTTGAATTAATTAAAAAGGGTCATTTATTAATTGCAGATGATCGAGTAGATGTATTTAGGGTACATAACAAATTAGTAGGAAAACCAGCAGAAGTATTAGCAGGGTTGTTAGAAATTCGAGGAGTTGGAGTGATTGATGTTGCTCGAATGTTTGGAGTAACCAGTGTTTCTAAATCGGTAGGTGTAGATTTAGTAATTGAATTAGAGACTTGGGATATTGATTCAAATTATAATCGAATTGGTATTGAAGAAAAAAAATATTATAAGATTTTAGGGATTGATGTTCCAAAAGTTGTGATTCCTGTAAGAGAAGGTCGTTCAATGGCTGTAGTGATTGAAACAGCAGTACGAAACTGGGTTTTACAAGAACAAGGATTAAATAGTGCTAGAGAATTTGAACAACGTGTACTAGCATTTATTGAGAAGAATAAGGAGGAATAAAATGAAATTTTTACCAGATTTAAGAACAGTAATTTCATTTGGAAATTTATCAATTACTTGGTATGCACTACTAATTTTATCCGGTGCTGTCTTAGCATATTATTTTTCAAGTAAGAAATTTGTGAAGATGGGTTATGATAAAAAAATAATTGAAGATTTTGCCTTTTATTTATTGCCGGTAGCTTTAATTGGAGCAAGACTTTGGTATGTAATATTTGAATGGCATCAATATGCAAATGATCCAATTCGAGTATTGTTTGTGAATGAGGGTGGTCTTGCTATTCATGGAGGATTATTAGCAGGAATTACTTTTGGAATTTTCTATTTTAGAAAACATAAGATTCATATTTTTAGAATGGCAGATTTAATTTTTCCTTTTGTAATGTTAGCACAAGCAATTGGAAGATGGGGAAATTTTATGAATCAAGAAGCTTATGGTGGAATTGTAAGTGAAAGTTATTATAATTTATTTCCAAAGTTTATTAAAGAAATGATGTATATTGATGGAGCATATCGTCAACCTACTTTCTTATTTGAGTCGGTTGGAAATTTAATAGGATTTGGATTAATCTATTTTGGATTAAGAAAATTTGGAAGAAGAAAATATGGGGACTTATTCTTTGGATATTTAGCATATTATGGAGTAATTCGTTTCTTTATTGAAGGATTAAGAACAGATTCATTAATGATTATGGGACTAAGAACTGCACAACTTACATCAATTGTATTTGTTGTGGTGGGTGTAATCGGATTATTATGGAAAGATAAAACAAAGCCAATTATCGGATTTGATTTAGATGGAACATTACTAAATAGTGAGCCATTAATCATGAGTTCATTTAAGCATACATTTAAAACACTAAATCCTAATTTAGAAATTAGTGAAGCTGAATATCGTAGTTTTTTAGGTTTTACATTAGATGCTACATTTAAAAAATATGCAGGTGAAGATTATCAGAAGTATATTGATACTTATCGTAAACATAATTTAGAGCATCATGATGAAATGGTAAATTTATATGATGGAGCTAAAGAATTATTAGAAAAATTAAAATCTGAAGGATATACAATTGCAGTTATATCTAGTAAGAAAAAAGAATTAGTGGTAAGAGCATTACAACTATTTGATGTTGAAAAATATTGTGATGTAGTGGTAGGATATGAGGATGTAGTGAATCATAAACCTGATAAAGAACCATTAAAAACAGCATGTGATTTATTGAATAGAGGACATGATCAATTTATTTATGTTGGAGACAGTGTTCAAGATATGCGTGCATGTAAAAATTTAGGTGGATTTAGCATAGCGGTATTATTTGATGAAATTAGAAAACAAGATTTATTAAACGAAAAAGCAGATGCTTATGTAAAACATTTAAGTGAAATAGAAGAAATATTGAAGGAGGAAAGAGTATGGCAAAACAATACGATTTAGCAATAGTAGGATCAGGTCCAGCTGGAATGAGTGCGGCAATTTATGCATCAAGAGCAGGATTAGAAACGGTAATTATTGAAGCAGGAGCACCAGGAGGAAAACTAACAAAAACACATGATATTCAAAATTATCCTGGAATTAAAACGATGAATGGGTATGAATTAGCAAATCAAATGCATGAACATTCACTAGCTTTTGGAGCAGAATATCAATATGGAAATGTAGTTAAAATTAATGATGGTGATATTAAACAAGTTGTTTTAGATGATGAAACAATTATTGAAGCAAAAGCAGTAATTATCGCAACAGGAACATTAGAAAGAACTTTAAATATTCCTGGAGAAGAAGTAAATATGGGACGAGGAGTAAGTTTCTGTGCTGTATGTGATGGAGCATTTTTCAGAAATCAAACTGTAACAGTAATTGGTGGAGGAAACAGTGCACTTGAAGAAGCATTATATTTAGCAACAATTGTGGATAAAGTGAATATTGTAATTCGTAGAGATGTATTTAGAGCTGAACCATTAGTTCAAAAACATGTATTAGAAAATGAAAAAATTAATATTATTAAAAAATCAATTCCAGTAGAGATTTTAGATGATGGATTCAGAGTAACAGGTATTAAACTTCAAAATGTGGATACAAAAGAAGAAAGTATCGTAGAAACAAATGCAGTATTCCCATATATTGGATTAGATCCAATTTCAAATATGGTGTCACACTTAGGAATTACAGATGAAAGTGGATATATTTTAGTTGATCAAAATTGTGAAACAAAATTAAAAGGAATTTATGCATGTGGAGATGTTACAGCTAAAACTTTAAGACAAGTTGTAACTGCAACGAATGATGGAGCAATTGCTGCTCAACATGCGTTTCATGCAATTAAAGGGATCTAGTTATGTTAAACCAAAGAGAATATAAAGTTACATTTGTAAGGGCATGGGCTGATTTTTTTAAAAATATTTTTAAATTTAGAGGTTATACTACAAGAAAAGGATTTTGGTCAGTTGAATTACCAATTTTTCTTATTACGATTACATTAGCTACAATATTTATATCTAGTTTATTTACATTTGCGTGGGAAGTAATTGACTCTGAACAAGCACTTAAACAATTTCAATTAATTACAAGTACAAATGCATTTGGGTTATTTGATAAATCGTTGATGATTGAAAAATTAGGTTTATCAGGAGCTTCTTTAGTAGCATATGAAAAATTTGTTTTTCAATCTATCGTTTTTTCTTCTTATTCATTTGTTGTTTCATTACTAACTCTAACATTACATGTAAGAAGATTTCGTGATATTGGATTTTCAAAAAAAGGTTTAATCGTTATTTTTGTGACTCGATTAATTTTATCTTTTTTCAGAATTAATCAGTTTATAAATACAATAATAAATATTACTTACTTTGTATTTTTATTCTTTAAGTCAAAAAAATTCTCAAGTAATCATCATTCTTCAAAATTAAAACAATTCTTTTTTGCTGAAGAAGAAAATGATACATTTAGTGATGTAGAAATTGAATAATTTCTGCATCTTTTTTTATGTTATAATATATATGGTGATAAAATGATTGAGGCAATAAAATATAAAGAAGAAGTATTATCGATTTTAGATATTTTGAATTCAAATGGATATACAGGATATATCGTAGGAGGGGCAGTTCGTGATTATTTCATGGATTGTTCTGCTAAGGATATTGATTTTGCTACAAATATGCCATATAAATTATTAAAGGAAAAATTTCGTCACTTTAAATTGAAATTAACTGGAAAAGCATTTGGTGTATTAAGAGTCATAACTGAAAATGATGAGTATGAGATTGCACAGTATCGAGAAGATGTTAATTCTAAAATAAGAAAACCCGAGAGTATTGTTTTAGTTGAAAATATTGAAGACGATTTAAGTCGGAGAGATTTTACAATGAATGCATTAGCATGGAATCAAAATGGGTTTGTGGATAAATTTGATGGGATGAAACATATTAAAGAGAAGAAAATTTGCTTTGTTGGGGAAGCTAGAATACGTATTCAAGAAGATGCACTTCGTATTTTAAGAGCGATTCGTTTTGTAGCAAAATTAAATTTTGATATTGAAGAATCTGGAATAATTGCAATTAAAGAAAATAAGTTGTTATTAAAACAGATTTCAAAAGAAAGAATTTATGATGAATTTAAAAAGATTATGCAATCTTCATATTATATGAAAGCAATCCAGATTATGGAAAAAACAGAAGTGTTATTTGAGTTGTTTCCAATATTAAAAAAACAAATTAATTTTGATCAAAAGAATAAGCACCATACTTATACATTGTGGGAGCATACTTTGAAAGTAGTAGCAGGATGTCAAAATAGCGATTATTTAACTCGTATAGCTGCACTATTTCATGATGTAGCCAAAGTAGAAACACAGACTATTGATTCAAATGGACAAGCCCATTATTATCGACATGAAGTAGTAGGAGCTGAAATTACAAGTAAAATTTTAAATGAATATAAGTTTACGAATGATGAGAAACATCATATTACAAAAATTATTTTAAATCATATGGTATTTCATCAAAGCCAAAGTGAAACTTGTATTCGTAGAATGATTGCTAGAGTTGGAAAAGAGGATACGATGAGATTAGCACAATTATCTATTGCAGATAATGATAGTAAACAAGAAAAAAATATAGAAAATATACTGATTGATAAAGTACAAAGTGTAGTAGATAAATATGATGTATTAACAGTAAATGATTTAAAGTTAACTGGATATGATTTAATGCAATTAGGATTTCAATCTAAAATGATAGGGAAAATAAAAAAGGAATTGTTGGATGAAATTATTGAAAATGGAATAGAGAACAATCGTGAAGTATTATTAGATATCGTTAAAAAGAGGTATTTATGATATAATAGTATATAAGGAAGTGATAATGATGAAGAAAATATTATTGATTACAGGAATGTCAGGAGCTGGAAAAACTACAGCAATGCAAATTTTAGATGATATGGGGTATCATTGTATTGATCGTTTTCCGGTTGAATTACTAAATAGTTTATATGAATTAATTGAGAATGAAGAAGGATATGAAAATGTATGTTTAACTGCAAGTGCAATAGAATATCCAATTTTCTATAATTTTTTTAAATCAAAAAATTTGAAAATTCAAACGGTCTTTTTAGATTGTAATGATGAACAATTAATTTTAAGATATAAATTTACTAGAAGACAGCATCCATTTTTAATTGCAAAGCTTTCTAATACATTAGAAGAAGCAATTGAAAAAGAAAGAAAATTATTCTCAAGTGTCAAAACAAAAAATATTTTAAAAATTGATACAACCAAAACAACAAAATATAATTTAAAAGAAATTTTAGAAGAACATGCTGCAATTAATGAACACAACAATTTTACAATTTCGTTTGTTTCTTTTGGATATAAACATGGAATTCCAAGTGATGCAGATGTGGCAATTGATATTCGTTATTTACCAAATCCTTATTATAACGAACAATTACGAGGTTTAACAGGAAATGATTCTGAAGTTTATTCTTTTGTGTTAGAACAAAAAGAAAGTAAAGAAGCAATTGAAAAACTAACAAATTTATTTGATTATTTAATTCCACAATATGCTAAAGATGGAAGAAGTCATTTAACAATTGGAATAGGATGTACTGGAGGAAGACATCGTTCTGTAAGTTTTGTGAATTATTTTTATGATTTTTATGGAAAAAATTATCACTGTTTAAAGAAACATCGTGATGCAGGAGTGCATTTATGAAAAAAATTGTGATTATTGGTGGAGGAACAGGTTTATCTACTGTAATGAAAGGATTTAAAACTTTAGGCAATGTAGAATTAAGTGCAATTGTTACTGTGGCAGATGATGGGGGAAGTACAGGTAGACTTCGCAAACAATTTCAGATACCTGCAGTAGGAGATATTCGAAATGTAATGATTTCAATGGCAAAATCTGAATCATTATTAAGTGAATTAATGAATTATCGTTTTGATGGTAGTGATGATGTTGGAGGTCATAATTTAGGGAATTTGATTTTGACTGCATTGCTACATACAACAGGAAGCTTACAGGAAGCAATTCGTAAATTAAGTAAAGTATTAAATGTGAAGGGAGAGATTATTCCTTCTACTACTCAAACCGTTAATTTATTTGCTAGAATGGAAGATGATACGATAATTTGTGGAGAAAGTAATATTCCTACACAAGGTGTAAGAATTAAAGAAGTATTTTATCAAGATCATGTTGTAGCTAGTGAAGAAGCAGTACAAGCGATTAAAGAAGCAGATTATATTATTTATGGAATAGGTTCATTATATACAAGCATTATGCCAAACATTATTATACCGGATATAAAAAAAGCTTTAATTAAATCGAAAGCAAAAAAAATCTATTTCTGTAATGCTATGACGCAGTATAAGGAAACTGATAATTATACATTAGAAGATCATGTTGATGCTATTATTAAACATGCTGGTGAAAATATAATTGATATCGTGGTAACTTATAATAATGAGATGTTTGAAAAAAGATTAGCTTTATATGCTGCTAAAAATTCATATCCAGTAATTGTTGCTAAAGAAAAACATGGTTATGAGTTATGGTATGAAGATGTTTTAGATTTTGAATCAAAATTAATTCGCCATGATAGTGACAAATTGAAAAAAGTAATGCGCAAGTTAATGAGGGACAAAGTATGAGTTTTGCAAACGAAATAAAACAAGAAATATCGGTAATGGAAATTGAAAATGAAGATATTGCTCAATTGTCATCATTAATTAAGGTGTTAGGTGTATATAAATTAAATAATAAAGGAATGTGGATTAGCATTGAAAATGAGAATATTGTGATTATTCGAAGAGTAGTAAAACTTTTAAAACATTTCTTTAATTTAAATTTAGAAATTGCTTCAATAAAAAATATGAAATTTGGAAAGAAAAACATTTATTCAATTCGCATTTTGAATGAAGTTCAAAAAGTATTAGAAGAATTAAACTTAAAAAATGAAAAGGGATTTGTGAGTGTTCCAAATCGTCAATTTTTAAAAAACGATATTTACATTCGTAAGTACTTGTCAGGATTATTTTTAGCATCTGGATCAATTAATTCACCTGAAAATACGAATTATCATCTAGAAGTACGTTGTCCTGATGAAGACTATGCTAAAAATATTATTAAATTAATGGAAAAAATTTATATTGAAGCAAAAAAAATAAAGCGTAGAGAAAATCAAGTGGTTTATGTTAAGGCTAGTGAGCAAATTGGTGATTTTTTAAGAGCAATTTGTGCCTCAAATTCTCTAATGAAATTTGAAGATATGCGTATTCGTCGTGATTTTAAAAATAACATTACTCGTTTAGATAATTGTACAACTGCAAATGATATGAAAACTTATAAAAATGCAACAAAACAAGTAAACGAAATAGAGAAATTAAAAGAATTAGGAATTTATGAAACAATGGATATCAAATTAAAACAAATTGCAAATTTAAGATTAAAGTATCCAGAAGAAAGTTTAAATGATTTAGTAGATTTATTTGAAGAAGAATATGAAACTACAATTTCAAAATCAGGTATTGCACACCGATTTAGAAAAATATCTGAATTAGCACAGAATGAAAAAAAGGAGTTCTAATAAAGAACTCCTTTTGAAATAAAAAAAATTCAATTGGGGCGACCGATGGGGTTCGAACCCACGCATGACGGGACCACAACCCGCTGTGTTAACCACTTCACCACGATCGCCATATATTGAATACTCTAAAATTATACTAAAAAATAGAATCTTTGTAAAGTAAAATAATCATTTTACTAAAAAAATATTCTGTGTTATAATGATAGCTAAGAAAGAAGGGATAAAATGCTTCAATTATTTAGAAGAATATTGAAAATGAATATTAAGAAGTATATAATAAGTTTTATCTTTTTGATTGTTTATTATGTATTTAAATTATTACCACCGTTTTATATTGGAATAGTGGTTGATGCGATTTCAAATCAAACACTAGATTATCATTATTTTATTCAAATTACAACTTGGTTAATTATTGCTCCATTTGCAATGTATGCTGCATGTATGATTTGGGGATATAATTTGTACAAAGCAGCAGGAGAAATCGACAATAAGCTTAAAAAACAAATTATGAAACATTATTTATCAATGTTTCCTAATTTTTTTGAAAAGTATAGTTCAGGAAGTTTAATGGGGAGAATTACCAATGATTTAACAAGTATTGAAGAATATTCAGGATTCGGAATTATGAATTTATTTGATGGATATATTTATCCGATATTTGTTGTGACATTAATGATTGTAACTTCTAATATTATCTTAACGATATTTAGTTTAATTCCATTAATAATTATGGCGTATTTGTCAACGATTGTTGGGAAAAAGTTTGAGAAAAAAGATGAAGCAATAAAGGAATCGTTTGATAAGATGAATGATGCAGTATTACTATATGCAAGTGGTATCCAAACGATTCGTAGTTACAATTTAACTCAAAAAATGTACGATATATATAATGAGGCTTCCATAGAATATCAGCATGCAGTAGATCAATACTATAAGTTAATCAGTTTATATTTAGTTATTGGACAATTAATGCCAACATTATCGATTGTTTTTACATTAATTCTAGGGTTTTATTATATTTCAATTGGTAGTATGACATTAGGTGCATTATTAAGTTTTATGGTCTATGTTCGTTATTTAGAGTGGCCAATGAGTGCACTTGCTAATTCAATTGGACAACAGATATCGGCAAAAGTATCACTTGCAAGACTAGATGAAGTTTTAAGTGAAAAACCATTATTAGAGAGTGGAATAGAATCGATTAGTAAAATTGAAGAAATAGAATTTAAAGATTTTAATTATCAAGTAGGAGATTTAAAAATACTACAAAATATTAATTTAAAATTTAAAGCAGGGGATTTTATCGGAGTTGTGGGAAAAACAGGAAGTGGAAAAACTTCACTTTTAAAACAACTATTAAGATTTAATGAAGTAGGTAAAAATCAAATTTTAGTTAATGAGAAGTCTATTGAAAATTATAATATTGAAGAATTAAGAAGTTTAATTTCTTATGTTCCTCAAGAGCATATGTTATTTTCAAAAACAATTAAAGAAAATATTGAGTTTGGTACACCTGTTGAAGATTTTAACCAAATTTTAATTCAAGCTGATTTAAAAAAAGATATTGAAAGTTTTATCGATAAAGAAAATACAGTTGTAGGGGAAAAAGGAATTATGTTATCTGGTGGACAAAAGCAAAGAATTTCTTTAGCTCGTGCATTAGCCAAAAATCGCCCTTTTTATATTTTAGATGATTGTTTAAGTGCATTAGATAACGAGACACAAGAAAATATTTTACTACACTTAAGAAATAACACTACGGATAAGACATTACTTATTGCAAGTCATCGTCTTTCTATTTTTGCTCAAGCAACAAAAATACTTGTTTTAGATGAGGGAAAAATAGTAGAAATTGGAACACATGAAGAATTACTTGCAAACGATGGTTGGTATAAAGAACAGTATGAATACCAGAAAGCAGGTGGTAATGATGAGTAGAAATGTGATGATTCGTTTATTTAAGTATGCTTTATATTTTAAAAAAGAAGTGTTTTTATGTTTATTTATTGTGATTATGTATGCAATTGTATCAATTAGTGTACCAATTTACTTAAGTTATCTAATAGATCAACAATTACCATTAGCGGTAACAGAAAGTTTAAGTTTTAAATTTGTGTTTATGGCAATTTTATATTTTGGATTAGCAGCATTTAGTTCGTTATTTTCAGCATTTGCACGAATTATAACACAAAATGTATCTCATAAAATTGTTACGAAAATGAGACAAGATTTATTTAAACATATCCAAAATGTTCCTGTTTCATATTATGATCGAACTCCAGTAGGAACAATTGTGTCTAGATTAACTGGAGATTCCAAGTTTATTAAGTTTTTATACCAAACATTATTATATGATACAATTTTTTCAGTTGTTTCTTTAATAAATATTGTTATAATTCTTTCTAATTTAGACAAACAAATTACCGTTCTAACATTTGTGATTATTATTGTAGTAATAATTGTTATGATTGATTTTATTTTACGTCATATTCGATATTCAATATTAAATAGAAAGGCGTATTCAGCTGTAAATGTAGCTGTAAATGAAAATATTGTTGGTGCAAAAATGATTCAAGTATTTAACCAAATAAAATCTTTTAATGAAAATTTTGATAAAGTAAGTGATGACTATTATAATGTAATGATGAAATATACTAAATTAGAAACATTCAGTGGACATACTTTTTCAAGATTTATTGATTCTTTAGGGGTTTCATTGATTTTAATATATGCTAGTTATCAATATGCGATATTAGGTAATACAATACAGTCTGGACTAATAATTGTATTTATTAGTTATATCACAACAATTATTTGGAATATTCAAAATTCAGCATATTCTTTTTCTACACTTGGAAGAGCATTTCAAGCAAGTAAACATGCATTTGAATTGTTTGATGAACAGACAATAGATTTAAAAGAATTAAAAATAGATATTAAGGGAAATATTGAATTTAAAAATGTAGATTTTGCTTATAATCGAGAAACAGTATTACATCAGTTTTCATTAAAAGTGAATGCAGGAGAAACAATAGGAATTGTAGGGCATACTGGAAGCGGTAAGACTACTTTAATGAATATTTTAATGAAGTTTTATCCAATTAAAAATGGAAATGTAATGATTGATGGAGTTGATTTATCACAAATTGATGAAATTGATTTAAGAAATCAAATTGCGATTGTACTTCAAACTCCATTAATGATTGAAGGAACATTAAAAGAAAATATTGTGATGGGTTATACTTTTAGTGATAAAGAAGTAGAAAAAGTAATTAAAGAAGTAGGAGCATGGTATTTAGTAGAAAGAAATGAATTAGGAATTCATCAAAAATTAGAGATAAGTAGTTTATCTACGGGTGAAAAACAACTAATTTCATTTGCTAGAGCATTAATTAAAAATCCAAAATTATTAATTTTAGATGAAGCAAGTGCTAATATTGATAGTGAAAGTGAAGTATTAATTCAAAAAGGGATTGAAAAACTATCACATAATCGTACAACTTTTATTATAGCGCATCGTTTATCTACTTTAATGGATGCCGATCAAATTATTGTATTAAATAAGGGAAAATTAGTTGAACGAGGTAATCATCAAGAATTGATGGCGATAAATGGGATTTATGCAGAATATGTAAGAAAACAAGAAAAATAGTATTATTAAAGACAATATATTTAAATTAGATATATTGTTTTTTTTACATTGTTTTCCTTATAAATATACGTTAAGTACACTTAAGTAAAGGTTTCTTACTAAAAATAACAACAAAAATATCTAAAATTACAAATAAAAAACGTCTTTTTAAGCCATTTCTATAGATTATGTTTTAAAAATGATCGTTTTATTGTATATATGTTTAGGTTGAAAGGTAATTAATAAAAATAATACAATCGTTGTGAAAGGAAGGTTTATTTAATATAAAAAAAATGCGTAAAATTTCGAGTATTTTAGCAGTATTATTTATGATGGTTTTTTCATTATTTAATGTAAAGCCAACAACAGTTAATGCTGCTGGAGGAAAAGAATTAACACAAGTTGTTAAAGATGTGAAAATATGGGCATCAACAGGAAATCATTATGTTGATCCTAAAACAGACGGATATAGAGAATTGTATGTAGGATTTAACTATCAATTCGAACTATTCTACGATTTAGCAAAATATGATAACCATCAGAACGGTTGTTTAAATAATGGAGATGACTTTAATGTAACAATACCAGCACCAGTTACGGTAACGAATTATACAGAGGATTTAATTCATAAAGAAACAGGGATTGCTATTGGTACTTTAGAAATTACAAATGCTGGACCCAAAAATGGTGGGACAGCAAAAGTAACGCTCAAGAATTTAGACCAGTATATGGCAAAAAAACAAAGCACGACGGTACATGGGGTTAAAGGAACTGCATTTGTGAACTTTAAGTCAGAAGATTTAGATGCTGTAGGAAAAGAAATTTCAATTGGAAATACAGTTGATAATCAATCGATTAAAATTAAATTTAAAACAATTCCAGTACCAACATTCGATTATACTGAAACAATTGGGAAAGAAAATTTTGATAAGGTAGGAAATATCTACAAAGAGCATTTTAATTCACCAAAATTAGGTAAAAGTGATAACTATATTCATGGATGGCATGTTCGTGTAAATGCAAGAAGACAACATTATGACGAATTAAGAATTGTGGATACAATTGGTGAAGAAGCTGGTCCGATTCAATTTATTCCTGAAACAATAACAATTAAAAAAGGTCAATTTGGAACATCTTCATTTGAAATTGAAAAAGCAGATGAGCCAAGAAAACCTGTGGATGTACTGGTAGAAGGTACAGACTATGAAGTTGTGTATGATGCTACATATACAAAAATGGAAATTAAAATTTTAACACCAGGTGATTTTGCATATTCTATTCGATATAAAACAACAGCTACTAAAGATGGTGGTTGGGTAGGAAATAAAATTGAAGCATATGGAGATGGAAATACAAAATTACCACGTCGAACAGATAATGCTGAAACATATCGATTAGTACGTCGTTTATCAAAAGTTTCAGAAGGTGGGACAATTGAAATTGATACATCTTACCGTGTTGTAATTTATAAAGTAGATAAAGATACTTTAAGAAGATTACCAGGTGCAGTGTTTGAAATTGAAAAACCTAGTGGAGAAATTATCCGATTACCAGCTACTGATGAAAATGGGACAGTTATATCTCCACAATTTACACCAGCAGAAACGGCAGCAGGAACATTTAAGTTAAGAAAGGTTACTCTCCAGCAGGATACCAAGCAACAGGAACAGCACAAACATTCAACTTACCAAGTGGTGGAGTAATTAGAACAATTCGTAATGAAAAAATTAAAATCAGTATTGATGTAGAAAAAGTATGGAATGGACCAAGAAAAGACTTTGTAGAGGTTAGAGTGTTTAATGTATTAACTCCTACAAAAACGATTGAAACTAAGCAGATAACAGCTGCAACTGGATGGAGAACTACATTTGAAGGATTACCCAAATTTAATGATGATGGAAGTCCAGCAGAATATAAAATTGAAGAAACAGCAATTCCGAATTATGAAACAATTATTAATGGAAATCAAAATCAAGGATTTGTAATTTCTAATACAAATACAGAAGTAATCAAAGTTCCAGTTAAAAAAACTTGGGTAGGACCAAAACAAGACAGTGTTGAAGTGAAATTATACCATGAAGATGATGAAGTGAATCCAATTGCAACCGCAGTGATTAGTGCAACAACGAATTGGAAACATGTATTTGAGAATTTACCAAAATACAACCAAGATGGAAGTGAAGCACAATACTTCATCGTAGAGACACCAATTGCGAACTACGAAACAAAAGTAGAAGGAGATCAAAAAGGGTATATCCTTACAAATACGAATACAGAAAAAGTAGTTGTAGAAGTAGTGAAACGCTGGATAGGAAAAGCATTAGAGAAAGTGGAAGTGGAGTTATATCAAAATGGAAACTTAATCCAAAGCTTTGAAGTAAAAGAGAGTGAAGGATATAAAGCACGCATTGAGAATTTACCGAAATATGATGCAGAAGGAAACGAGTATGTATATGAGGCAAAAGAGAAAGCAGTAGCAGGGTATGAAAGTGAAATTACGAAAGTCACTGCGACAACATTTATCATCACGAATAAAGAAAGACCAGTGAAACCACCGATTGATTCAGGAGATGAAACAGTTGGATATATGGGAATGGTAGTAGTAGCATTACTTGGAATGGTATTCTTAAGTAGACAAAGAAAACACTAGAAATATTAAGGCATGACTTAGGTCATGTCTTTTTTATGGAAAAGTAGTGAAAAAAATAATAAAAAAGATATACAAAAGTAATAAAATATTGTATAATAGTATTGTACATATAGGGAGGAAATTATGGCAAAAAAAGTAGTAACAGACTTACAAGTATCTGGAAAAAAAGTAATTGTACGTGTTGACTTTAACGTACCTAGAAAAGATGGAGTAATTACAAACGATAACCGTATTGTGCAAGCTTTACCAACAATTAAATATTTAATTGACAATAATGCTAAAATTATTTTAGTATCTCACTTAGGAAAAGTTGACCACAAAGATCCTGCTAAAACAGAAGCAGATAAAGCGAAAAACGATTTATCTGTAGTTGCAAAACGCTTAGGAGAATTAGTAGATACTAAAGTAACTTTTGTGAATGCGACTAGAGGAGTAGAAGTAGAAGAAGCAGTAAATGCATTAAATGAAAAAGAAATCGTTGTATTACAAAACACTCGTTATGAAAAAGGTGAAAGTAAAAATGATGAAGAATTAGGAAAATACTGGGCAAGTTTAGCAGATTTATTCGTTGTTGATGCATTTGGTTCAGTACACCGTGCACACTCTTCAACAGTAGGAATTCCAACACACTTACCAAGTGCTTTAGGATTCTTAGTTGAAAAAGAAGTAAACATGTTATCAGCAGCAGTAGATAACCCTAAACGTCCATTTGTGGCAATTATTGGGGGAGCAAAAGTATCTGATAAAATTGCTGTAGTAGATAATTTATTAAATAAAGCAGATAAAGTTATTATTGGTGGAGGAATGGCATATACATTCTTAAAAGCACAAGGATACAATGTTGGGAAGTCTTTAGTTGAAGAAGATAAAATTGAATTAGCTAAAGAGTACTTAGAAAAAGCTGGAGATAAATTAGTTTTACCAGTAGACCATGTTTGTGCTGATGCATTTAGTGAAGAAGCAAATATTGAAGTTGCTACAAATGATGCAATTAAAGCAGACTTTATGGGATTAGACATTGGTCCAAAAACAGTTGAATTATACAAAGAAGTATTACAAGGATCTAAAACAGTGGTTTGGAATGGACCTATGGGAGTATTTGAAATGCCTAAATTTGCAACAGGTACTTTAGAAATTTGTAAAGCTATTTCTGAATTAGCAGATGCTACAACAGTAATTGGTGGAGGAGATAGTGCAGCTGCAGCAATCCAATTAGGATTTGCTGAGAAATTCTCTCATATTTCTACTGGTGGAGGAGCTAGTTTAGAATATATGGAAGGTAAAGTATTACCTGGAATTGCAATTATTGAAGAAAAATAATAATAAAACATATTCTTAAGGGAATATGTTTTTTTGTTCATTTTTTAGAACAAAATACGTGACATTTTATAAAAAACATGTATAATTACATTGAGAGGTGAACAAAATGAGTGAATTAAAAATTTTGATGATTATAAAAAATGAACAAACTATTACCCAAAGAGAAATTGCAAAACAATTAAATATTTCTTTAGGAAAAGTAAATTTATCTATAAAAAAACTGTTAGATTCAGAAAAAGTAGTATACAATAATAGAAAATATCATGTTACACAGGCAGGTGAGAAGGATATTGACTCATATTTGAATGATCAAAAAGAATATAAATTATCTCTGCCAAAATTTCATACTATAAAAAATGCAATTATTTTAAGTGATAGTAAAAGAAAATATGACTATTTTAAACCTATTTTTGGTCAAGAGACTTTGATTGAGAGAAATGTAAGATTATTATTAGAATTAGGAATTGAAAAAATAATAATTGTTGTTGGTTATCAAAAAGATTTGATAAAGAAATATTTAAAAAAATATGCAGATAAAGTTACTTTTATTGAAAATGAACAATACTTATGGAATGGATCACTATATTCTTTAAGTTTATGTCGAGATGTTGTATGTGATGACCTTGTTTTAGTTGAGGGTAATTCTGTATTTGACTCTGTTTCTTTATACAATTTTTATTATAATAGTCAAGATTCAATTTTATGTAGCAGTCCTTATGATATTTCAACTCAAAGATATGTCCAATGGGATAAAAATTACCATATTGAAGATATTTCATCTAATAATTTTGAAATTGCTCGTATAGATGGAGTAATGGTTGGATTAAATAAAATTCAAAAAGATTTATTTGAAAAAATGATTGAATATTATGATAATGCTAATAATAAATCCATTGAATATGCGTATGCTTTAAATTTTGTTGCTAGGGATGTATCAATTTGTATAAAATTCGATAATCATGCTGTTGCATATTTTATTGAAGATGATAAGTCATTGAAATATGTTGAAAAGACAATAGTGAAGAAAATGAAAAAAAGAGAATCAGCTATGAATCGTTTATCAACTACATTTGAGCATATTTTTGATAATGAAAAAATATTGTTAATGGAGGATGCAGGTGGATTAACTAACAATAATTATATTGTAAAAACAGATAAAGAAGAATATGTTATGAGATTACCAGGAGCAGGCTCTAATGAGCTGGTTAATCGTATAAATGAAAAAAATAATATTTTAGCTACACAGAGTTTAGATATAAATGTTCCAACATACTATTTTAATGAAGATAGTGGAGTTAAAATTACTAAGAGAATCAAAAATTGTGTAACACTTACGAGTGAAATGTCACAATATCCGTATTATATTCAAAAAATGGTAAATATTTTTCATAAATTACATCGAAGTGGAATTACTTTAAAAAATGAATTTAATTTTACTAATGAATATAAAAAATATGAAAAACTAGTACAAAGTAATGGAGCTTTTTTTGAAAATTATGAAGAAGTAAAAAAACAAGTGTTGCATATTTACAATACAATGAAGAAAGATTTAGATTTTACATTAGTTTCTTGTCATAATGATACATTATGTGACAATTTTATAATGGATAAAAATGAGCGTATGTATTTAATTGATTGGGAATATGCCGGAATGAACGACTTATTTTGGGATTTAGCAGCAGTAATGTTAGAAAATAATTACACACCGGAAGCAGAAGAATTACTGTTATATCATTATTTTGAA
This sequence comes from Erysipelotrichaceae bacterium, assembly GCA_041827565.1. Taxonomy (GTDB): domain Bacteria; phylum Bacillota_I; class Bacilli_A; order Erysipelotrichales; family Erysipelotrichaceae; genus CAMCRE01. Next base: position 1,851 of record JBHALC010000077.1, on the reverse strand, counting down.
GGAAAAGTAAGTGAATTTCACCATCAGAAAATTTTAGTGTTTAAAATTTTACAAGACTTTTTATGGACACTTTGGTCAAATTATAAAATTTCTTTAGGTGAAGATTTTAATGATTATGGATTAATGCGCTATGAAAGGTGCATTGAATTAATGAAGGAGTACAATGAAAAATATGAATAAGGGGATATTTTTAGGGTTTAGCTCAGGAATATTATGGGCAATAAATTCGATTGTGATAGGAATAATTTTAACTACGGTAGGTTTTGGAAATTATGCTTTTATTTCACCAATAATTGCTACATTTTTAAATGATTTCTTTTCTAGTATTATGATTGGGATAGATTTAATCTTGAATCGAAAAAAAATTACTAACTACAAAGTAGATTTAAAAAATTTAGTGATTATTTTATTTGCTTCTTTACTAGGAGCACCAATTGGAATGGGTGGATATGTACTATCAATCTCTTTCCTAGGATCTGCATATACTGCAACTTTTTCAGTATTATATCCTGTAATAGGAGTATTGTTTGCGTTTATTCTTTTAAAAGACAAGCTAACGAAAAGAGGGTTAGTAGGAGTAAGTATTTCTGTGGTTGCTACTATGATTTTAGGAATAGGGAGTGATAATGTTGTTTCTAATTTAGGACTAGGATTAATTGGATTATTAATGTGTATAGTTGGATGGGGATTAGAAGGAGTGATTTTATCACAAGTCATGAGCGATTTAGACGAAAGAATTATTTTATTTATTCGACAATGCACATCTGTAGTTTCTTTTTTAATTATTCTTTTGGTAGGTTTTCCTATTTTTGATTTATTTCAAAGTGTAATTAGTGTTAATTTTGTTTTACTTGCTTTAATTAGTGCATTAGCAGGAAGTTTGTCTTATTTATCATATTATAAAGCTATTCATATTTTAGGTCCATCTAAAGCGATGGGACTAAACATCAGCTATTCAGCTTGGACAGTTCTTTTTGGGATGATGTTTTTAAGTCAACCTTTTGATATACGATTAATCCTTTGTTGTTTAGCAATTATTTTTGGAGCGATTTTAACGAGTGATTTAGAATTAAAATTAGGAGAAAAATCATGATAAAAGTAGATAATGCTATTATTATGGCAGCAGGAATGTCAAGTCGCTTTTTGCCACTAACACTTGATAAACCTAAAGCTTTATTAGAAGTAAAAAAAGAGATATTAATTGAACGATTAATTAGGCAACTGCGCCAAGCAGGAATTAATGAAATTATTGTAGTAGGTGGTTATTGCATCCAAAGCTTAAAATATTTAGAAAAAGAGTTTGATATTATTTTAATTGAAAATAAAGAATTTGAAATTCGTAATAATCATTCTAGCATTTATGCTGCTAGGGAATATTTAAAAAATTCGTATATTTGTAGTTCTGATAATTATTACATGGAAAATGTATTTTCTTCAATGGAAAAAGAAGCTTATTATTCATGTATATACACAGATGAATATACAGATGAATGGGTCGTCACAACAGATGAAGAAGGCATTATTCGAAATGTTGAAATAGGTAAAGAGAATGGACATTATATGCTAGGTCATGCCTTTTTTGATGAGTCTTTTTCGAAAAAAATGATAAAGTATTTAGAAAGAGATTATAATAAAGAAGTAATTTATCCATTATTTTGGGAGGATATTTATATTCAACATATTAATGAAATGAATTTAAAGATATATGACTTAACAAATAAATTATATGAATTTGATAACTTAGAAGAGCTAAGAGAATTTGATACCTCATATATTGAAGATACAAAATGTGAAATACTTAAAAATATTGCACAACAAAATAATGTATCTGAAAGTGTGATTAAAGAAATT
>JBHALC010000076.1:0-5432 GCA_041827565.1 Erysipelotrichaceae bacterium | reverse complement strand
CTTTCGTGCATTGTACGAGCGATAACGTCGTCTTGTTGTTCTTTAGTTAATTTATTGAAGTTAACTGCATACCCAGAAACACGGATTGTTAATTGTGGGTATTTTTCTGGATGTTGTTGTGCATCTAATAAAGTTTCACGGTCAAAAACGTTAACGTTTAAGTGGTGTCCTCCATTTTCTGCATATCCATCGATCATTGTTACTAAGTTATCAATTTTGTTTGTGTTTGACATAATATTTTCCTCTCCTTTTGATTATTATTTATTATTAGTCTTTCCCTAATGATTTAGGCACAATTGAGAATGTGTTTGAAATTCCATCTTTAGCGTGTTCGTATGGTAATTTCGCTACAGATTCTAATGAAGCTAATGCTCCATTTCTATCACGACCATGCATTGGGTTAGCCCCTGGTGCAAATGGTTCTCCAGCTTTACGTCCATCTGGAGTATTTCCTGTTTTCTTACCATATACTACGTTTGATGTAATAGTTAAGATACTCATTGAAGGTATCCCATTACGGTAAGTGTGATGTTTTCTAATTTTGTTCATAAAGTTTTTAACTAAATCTGCTGCAATTTGGTCTACTCTGTCATCATTATTTCCAAATTGTGGGAATTCTCCTTCAGTAGCATAGTCCACTGCAATTCCATTTTCATCACGAATTACACGAACTTTAGCATATTTAATCGCACTTAATGAGTCTGCAACTACAGATAATCCTGCGATTCCTGTTGCGAATAAACGACGAACTTCTCTATCATGTAATGCCATTTCACTTCTCTCATATGCATATTTGTCATGCATATAGTGGATAATGTTTAATGTATTTACATATAATTCAGCTAACCATTCTAACATTTGGTCATATTTTGGCATTACTTCTTCAATATCTAAGTATTCACTTCTAATTGGTTCAAAGCGTGGTGCAACTTGTGCTTTACTCTTCTCATCTACCCCACCATTAATTGCGTATAATAGTGCTTTAGCTAAGTTTGCACGAGCTCCAAAGAATTGCATATCTTTTCCAACTCTCATTGATGATACACAACATGCAATTGCATAATCATCACCCATGTCTGATCTCATTAAGTCATCATTTTCATATTGAATTGATGAAGTTTGAATTGACATTTTAGCACAGAAACGTTTAAATCCAACTGGTAATTTAGTTGACCATAATACTGTTAAGTTTGGTTCTGGTGCTGGTCCTAAAGTTGTTAATGTATGTAATACACGGAATGAGTTTTTTGTTACTAAAGTACGTCCATCTAATCCCATACCTCCAATAGACTCTGTTACCCAAGTAGGGTCTCCAGAGAATAAATCATTATATTCAGGAGTACGCATGAATTTTACTAAACGTAATTTCATTACAAAGTGATCCATCATTTCTTGAGCTTGTTCTTCAGTAATTACACCATTTCTTAAATCTCTTTCAATGTAAATATCTAAGAATGTAGATGTACGACCTAATGACATTGCAGCCCCATTTTGTTCTTTAATAGCTGCTAAATATCCAAAGTAAGTCCATTGAATTGCCTCTTGTGCATTTGTTGCTGGTAACGAAATATCATATCCATATGAAGCGGCCATCACTTTAATTTCTTTTAATGCTTTAATTTGTTCTGAAAGTTCCTCACGATCACGAATTTTATCTGCAGTCATAGTACCAGCTAAAATAGCAAGTCCCTCTTTACGGTCTTCAATTAAGAAATCAATACCATATAAAGCTACACGTCTGTAGTCTCCTATAATACGTCCACGACCGTATGCGTCTGGTAATCCTGTAATTACTCCAGATCTTCTAGCATTTTTCATTTCATCAGTATATGCATCAAACACTCCTTCATTATGTGTTTTTCTATACTTAGTGAAAATATCTACAACTTCTGGATCAATTTCAAATCCATAAGATTTTAAAGATGTTTCAGCCATTCTAATACCACCAAATGGTTGTAATGAACGTTTGAAAGGTTTGTCTGTCTGGAACCCTACAATTGTTTCTAAATCTTTGTTTAGATATCCAGGTCCATGTGAAGTAATTGTAGATACCACTTTTGTATCTGCATCATAAACTCCACCATTTGCTTTCTCAGCTTTGTTTAACTCTGTAACTTGAGCCCAAAGTGCTTTTGTAGCTTCAGTTGCATCAGCTAAGAATGAGTCATCTCCTTCATAAGGAGTATAGTTTTTTTGAATAAAGTCGCGAACATCTACTTCTTTATTCCATTTTCCTAACTCGAAATCTTTCCATCCTTGATACATTTGCCTTACCTCTTTTCTTTTGATGCTTCAATCGATTGACATTCATACACGTTTTTAAAGCGTATAGGATGCATCTCTATTTTAACACAAAAATTACTAAAAAACAAATTTAACGACTTCTGCAATAAAGAAAAAAGAGAGAATTTTAATTATCCCTTTTTCAATCCCACTCTTTCATAAATTTCTTCTACATATTTTAAATGAGGTTGTAACTCAAAACACTGATTTAAATCCTCAATTAAAACTTCATTTTTGATAAATTCTTCTTCTAACAATAACGTCTTGAAATCTTTTTTATCAAACCAAGCCTTCATAGCAATAGGTTGTACAAAATCATACGCACCTTCTCTTGAAAAATCATACTTCTCAATTAAAGTAGACATCACTTTTTGAGCAAAAATCACTCCATGAGTTGCAAAAATATTCTCTAACATCTGATCACTAAATATCGTTAAATTACGAATAACATTCGTGTAACGTACCAGCATATAATCTAGCAATGATGTTGCATCTAAGCTTAAGATGCGTTCCGCACTAGAATGAGAAATATCTCTTTCATGCCATAGCGGTATATTTTCATAAGCAGAAATCATATATCCTCTCATAATTCGAGCACACCCCGCCATATTTTCCGATGCAATTGGATTTCTCTTATGAGGCATCGCACTACTTCCTTTTTGATTTTTAGAGAAAAACTCTTCGACTTCACGAACTTCTGTTCTTTGAAGATGACGAATTTCAACACCTATTTTTTCGATTGTTGATGCAATCAAAGCTAATGTCGCAAAATAGTGAGCATGACGATCACGTTGTAATGTTTGTGTTGAAATATTACTTGATTCAATTCCCAACTTTTTACAAACATAATCTTGCACAAATGGAGGAGTATTACTAAATGTTCCTACTGCTCCTGAGATTTTTCCAACTTCAATTTCTTTTCGCACAGTTCTAAATCGTTCCAAGTGGCGATTTAATTCATCATAATATAAAGCAAATTTTAATCCAAAACTAGATATATCTGCATGAACACCATGAGTACGTCCAATACATGGAGTAAACTGATAAGTTAAGGCTTTTTCTTTGATCACATTTTGAAACTCGATTAAATCTTGTTCAATAATCTCATTGGCCTGTTTATACATTACTCCATATGCTGTATCCACAATATCTGTTGAAGTTAAACCATAATGAACCCATTTCTTTTCTTCACCTAAATAAGATGATACATTACGAGTAAAAGCAATTACATCATGTTTCGTTTCTTTTTCTAACTCTTGAATTTCCTTAACATTAAACTTTGCCTTCTCAAACAATAAACGTAAATCTTCTTTAGGAATCAATCCTAATTCACTCCAAGCCTCACTAGCGTAAAGTTCTACATCTAAATAAATTTTAAAACGATTTTCATCACTAAAAATTTTACGCATTACTTCTCTACTGTATCTATCTATCATATACTCTCCTATAATGAATGATGCCCAATATCCTTACGATAAAATAAATCATCACATTTTATTTTTTCTATTTCATTATACACTTTTTCTTTTGCTTTTTCTAATGTAACATCACTAGCAACAACTAGTAATACTCTACCTCCAGAAATTACGATTTCATCATTAGCCTTTTTCGTTCCCATATGGAAAACTAATGCATCAACATTTTCTAAATTAGAAATCACACTACCTTTAACAGATTCTAATGGATATCCTTTTGCAGCTAATACTACCCCTATTACCGCATCTTTTTTCCATTTTAATTCTATCTCTTTACCATCTATTACATTACACGCTATTTCATATAAACTGCTTTCTAATTTAGTTAATAAAACTTCACATTCTGGATCACCAAATCGAACGTTAAACTCAATTGTTTTAACTCCATCTTTTGTTTTCATTAATCCAGCATATAAAATCCCATAAAAAGGCATTCCTTCAGATGCCATCGCATCAACCATCGGTTGAACCACTTTATCGACACCTTCTTGAACATCTTTTTCAGTAATTTTTTTTAATGGAGCATAAGCACCCATACCACCTGTATTTAGCCCTTCATCATTATCAAATGCTCGTTTGTGATCTTGTGCAATTTCCATTGGATAAACTTTTGTTCCACTCACAAAACACATCAAAGAGAATTCTTCTCCTTCTAAAAATTCCTCAATTACAACTTGATTTCCAGCTTGATTAAATTTAGCATTACACATCATTTCAGAAAGCTCAAAAATCGCTTCTTCTTTACTTTGAGCAATAATTACACCTTTCCCTGCTGCTAATCCATCTGCTTTTAATACAATAGGAAAACTACAAGTTTCTAAATATTCTTTTGCAAGTTTAAAATCTGAAAAACTTTTATGTACAGCTGTTGGAATTTGATATTTTTCCATCATCATTTTTGAAAAAACTTTACTTCCTTCTAATTGTGCCGCTAATTTAGATGGACCAAAAACTTTAATTCCATCTTTTTGTAATTTATCCACAATACCATTCACTAAATAAACTTCCGGACCAACAAACACTAAATTAATTTGATTTTCCAAACAAAATTTAGAAATTTCATCCTCTTTTAAATCAACACAAGTACCAAACTGCTCGACCCCAACATTACTACCTAACATAAATACTTCATGTTTTTCTTGGTGAAATTTATATGCTATTGCATGCTCTCTTCCACCACTTCCTAAAACCAATACCTTAGCCATTAGTGTTTAAAATGACGAATTCCACTAAATAACATCGCCACTCCTTTCTGGTTACATGCATCAATACTATCTTGATCTTTAATTGAACCACCAGGTTGAATAATTGCAGTTATTCCTGCTTGAGCAGCCATTAAAACAGAATCATTCATTGGGAAGAACGCATCACTTGCTAAAATACTTCCTTGCGCTTTTTCTTTTGCTTGTTCTACCGCAATTTTCACACTACCAACACGATTCATTTGACCAGCACCAACACCAACTACTTGTTTATTTTTAACCAAAACAATCGCATTTGATTTCACATGTTTTACAACTTTCATTCCAAATAATGCATCTTCTAATTCACTTGCACTATATTGTTTTTCTGTTACTGTTTTTAATTCAGATATTAATTCTTGATCATAATTTTGAATTAAAATTCCACCACGAATTGACTTGATTTGATTTTCATTTAATCCTTGTTTTACTG
>JBHALC010000075.1:0-9117 GCA_041827565.1 Erysipelotrichaceae bacterium | reverse complement strand
TTTATTACATGCTTTAAAAATCGCTTCTTTTATAGCAAATCTTCCACTTAAAAATTCCAGTTTTCTTTTATCATCATAGCTAATATAAATTATATACTCCTCTTTAGATAACACTTTCTTTGCAATTTCATCTCTTTTTTTAATAAGTCTATTAACTTTAACAATATCGCATCCAATACCAACAATCATTCAATTACCCAAGTGCACACATTATTTCACCTTGTGCAACAACTCTTTCATTTACACTAGCCTTCACATTTGCAAAATATATTCCTAACTTTGAATTAGTAAATTTAACTTCCAATTTTAAAGTATCACCAGGAATAACTTGATTTTTAAAACGCATATTATTTATCCCTGCAAAATAAGCAATTTTGTTTTTGTTTTCTTCATTACTTAATAAAAGTACACAACCTGTTTGAGCTAATGCTTCAACAATTAAAACCCCAGGCATTACATGTTTATTAGGAAAATGACCTAAAAATTGCATTTCGTTTGCACTAACACACTTAATTCCAACTATTTCAGTTTTATCATCACTAATATAATCAATTCTATCAACCAATAAAAATGGATATCTATGTGGAATTATCTCTTGAATTTGATTAGAGTTATAAATCATTGATTATCCACCTTTTTAAATATTATTGAAGCATTATGACCACCAAATCCCAAAGAATTACTCATAACATAATTCAATGCAACATTTCTTCCTTTATTTGCAACAATATCTAAATCACACTCTTCATCATAAACTTTATAATTTATGGTTGCTGGAACGTAATTTTCTTGAAGAGATTTAATAGAGATTATTGCTTCTATTGCTCCACTTGCTCCAAGAAGATGACCAGTATAAGATTTTGTGCTTGAAACAAAAATGTTTTTTGCATGTTCTTCAAATGCTAATTTGATTGCCTTAGTTTCAGTTTTATCATTTAATGGTGTGCTTGTACCATGAGCGTTAATATAATCTATGCAATTTTTTGAAATATTTGCTTCTTTAATAGCAAGTAACATTGCTTTTGCTCCACCACTTCCATCTTCAATTGGAGCAGTAATATGACTTGCATCACATGTGCTACCATATCCAACTATTTCAGCATAGATTTTTGCACCTCTTTTAATAGCATGTTCATATTCCTCAAGTACAATAATTCCTGCACCTTCACCCATTACAAAACCAGATCTATCTTTATCAAAAGGTATACTAGCTCTATTTTTATCATCACTAGAATTTAATGCACGCATAGATTGAAATCCAGCAATAGACAATGGATTAATACTTGCTTCACTACCACCTGCAAAAATAATATCTTCAAAACCAAATTTTATTCTGTGATATGCATCTCCAATAGCATTTGTTGATGCAGCACATGCAGTAACAACACTTGAACAATTTCCTTTTGCTTTTAAATCTATCGCAACACTACCTGCTGCTAAATTCACTAATGCCATTGGAATAAAAAATGGTGATACTCGTGAATTCCCTTGACTATTTAAAACATTACAACAACTTTCAATTGTAGAAATACCACCTATTCCTGATGCAATTACAACTCCCAATCTATCTAAATCAGTACTATCAAGATTTATTTTTGAGTCTAACAAGGCTTGTTTTGCTGCAATTCTTGCAAATTGAGTAAATCTATCATTAAACTTTAAATCTTTTTTACTAAAATATTCTTCTGTATCTAAGTTTTTAACCTCTGCAGCCAGTTTAACTTTATAATCAGATGTATCAAAATGAGTAATAAAATCTATTCCACATTTTTCATTTTTAATGCTATCCCACATTTCATCAACACTATTGCCAATTGGTGAAACAACACCCATTCCACTTATAACAACCCTTCTCACAAAACCATACCTCCATCAACATTAATAACTTGACCATTAATATAACTACTATTGTCGCTACCTAAAAAATATGTTAATTTTGCAACTTCATTAGCCTGTCCTAGTCTTTTTAAAGGAATATTATTAACAATAGACTCTTTTAGATTTTGACTCAATTTATCTGTCATATCTGTTTCGATAAATCCAGGTGCAACTGCATTAACTCTAATGTTCCATCCAGCCAGCTCTTTTGCTAGTGATTTTGTCAAACCAATCACTCCAGCTTTACTTGCGGCGTAATTAGACTGTCCAATATTTCCCACTAATCCAACAACACTACTCATATTTATTATTGAACCACATTTTTGTTTCATCATTATTCTCGAAATAGCTTTTATAGTATTAAAAGTACCCTTTAAATTAGTATTCAAAACAAAATCAAAATCTTCTTCACTCATTTTGAAAATTAGATTATCTCTTGTAACACCCGAATTATTTACTAATACATCAATCCTTCCAAATTTAATAATAACTTCATCAATCAACCTTTTAACATCTGAAGAATTTGAAACATCTGCCTGTACAATTAAACACTCTTTGCCCATAGCTTTTATTTCATTTGCAACTTCATTTGCTTTTTCAAAATTCCCTAAATAATTAATTGCAACATCAAATCCATTTCTTGCATATTCAAGTGCAACCTCTTTTCCAATACCCCTACTACCACCTGTAACTAAAACAACTTTATTCATAAAATTAGCTCTCTTTTCACACTTTCATAACTTTCTACATCAAAAACACTATAAACTTTTACTTTATTATTAATATTTTTAATAAATGAGCTTAATGCCTTACCTGGTCCAATTTCTATAAATATATCAACACCGTTTTCAATCATATACTCAATAGACTGTCTAAAATAAACAGGATTATTAATTTGTAAACTTAATATATCTACAATATCTTTATCAGACTCATTGCCATAAGTATTATAAACAACTCTGTATTTTGGGCTATTAAATTTATATTTTTTTAATATACTCTTTAATTTTACTGAAGCATTGTCTAATAAAGGTGAATGGAATGCCCCACTAACTTTTAAAGGAATAATTCTACCACCCTCATCCTTTATTTTTTTACAAGCAATATCTAAACAATCATTTAATCCAGTAATTACAATTTGTGAATTAGAATTATAATTTGCAATACTTACACCATTTATTTTAGATAAGATGCTTGTTAATTTTTCTTCATTAAAATTTATAACTGCAGCCATTCCACTATTACTATTAAGTAATTCATTAGCCATCAGTGTACCTCTTTCTTTAACAATTTCCATACCATCATCAATAGAAATCATTTCGCTAAAACAAAGTGCACTATACTCCCCTAAACTTAATCCTGCAACAAATTCTGGTTTTATATCTTTTTGTAATAAACTTGCTATTGCAAGTGAAGTAGTAAAAATACATATCTGTGTATTTTCTGTTTTATTTAATATTTCAATTGGTCCATTAAAACATAAGTCACTTATCGAAGTTTTATTGTATATTTTTTTAACTTCATCATATTTATCAAATAAGTCTTTACCCATTCCAACATATTGACTACCTTGTCCATTAAATATAAATGCAATACTCATACAATAGACTCCTTTAAAAATTTATTTGTTTCTTCAATAAGTTCTTTTATAAGATCTTTAACTAAAACGATTTTATCAACTCTATAAGCATTACTTCCACAAAAAACCAAACCGTTTTCTACATCACCATTTACAGATTTTATTAATGCTTCACTAATACAATAAACTGTATCTCTAGGATCACATGGCAAAATGCAATTTACACAAAATTTAACTGGAATTTTACCATCATTATCTAATTTCCTTGTAAAATCATTATGTATTGCACGACCTAAAAAACCTGTTGGACTTTTTACAATTCTTATATCTTCCTTTTTGGAATCAACAATTTTTTGTTTAAATTTTATATTTGCATCACATTCTTTAGTCGCAATAAATCTTGTTCCCATTTGTACTCCACTAGCACCAAGTTTTATAAATTTTCCAATATCTTCGCCATTATATATACCCCCAGCAACAAAAACAGGAATTTTGACTCCATATTTTTCTTCGTATATTTTTACTATTGGTAAACATGATAATAAAATTTCCTCTAGATTTTGACATTTACCATTTTTAATATCATCATTTTTAAATCCTAGATGTCCTCCAGCTTCAAACCCTTCAATGACAATAAAATCTGCAGTTTTACTGTGATGCATATCCCATCTTTTTAAAATTAAATTTAGTGCTTTATCACTTGAAACAATTGGAGCAATTAAAATATCACTACCTTTAGTAAGTTCTGGTAAATTTAAAGGTAACCCAGCTCCAGAAATAATCGCATCAACTTTATAATCAACACAAGCCTTAACATATGCTGCATAATCACTACTTGCAACCATAATATTTACTCCTAAAATTCCATTCCCTTCTGAAATTTTTCTAGCTTTATCGATTTCTTCTTTCATACATCTTAAATTTTCATTTAATGAATCTTTTAAAAATGTTTTACTTTTATATCCTGGATGTGCAAAACTCAAGACACCCATACAATGTTCCTTCATTACATTTCCAGCAAGATTAGAAAGTGATATTCCAACACCCATACCACCTTGAATTATTGGAAATTTGAGTATTTTATCTTTAAGTTTTATTGATTTAATCATACATTTCACCAATTTTTTTATTTAGCTTTTCTATTTCAATTTTGCTTCCATTAACTATTTCTTCAAAAATTGCCTTTAAACTTTTTTCTTCCTTTATTAAACCTGCAATTTGTCCCATCATTACTGAGCCATCATTTATATCTCCTTCAAAAACAGCCCTTCTTAGTGAGCCTAATGTAAGTTTTTCAAGCTCCTCCCTACTAGATAGCTCCTTTTCAAGTTCAATATACTTTCTACTCATATTATTTTTTAAAATTCTAACTGGAGTGTTTAAACTTCTACCTGTAACAACAGTATCAATATCTTTAGCGTTTATTACTGCATTCTTATAGTTTTGATGTATTGGGCATTCTTTTGCGACAAGCAGACAAGTTCCAAGTTGCACACCAATTGCCCCAAGAGATAATGCCGCAAGAAAACCTCGAGAATCTCCTATTCCACCAGCTGCAATAACAGGTATATTAACTGCATCTTTCACCTGTGGAACAAGTGCCATAGTAGTAAGCTCTCCAACATGACCTCCTGCTTCTGTTCCTTCAACAATCACCGCATCAACATCAATGCGCTCCATTCTTTTTGCCAACGCAACACTTGGAACTACGGGAATTACTTTAATACCTTTTTCCTTTAACTTTTTTACATATTTTCCAGGATTACCTGCTCCAGTTGTTACAACGGGTACATTCTCATCAATAATAACTTCCATTATTTCATCAGAATGTGGATTCATAAGCATTACATTTACCCCAAAAGGTTTATCAGTTAACAATTTACATTCTCTTATTGCTTCTTTAACCATCTTTGCATCCATCGCACCTGTACCTATTACTCCTAATGCACCACTATTACTGACACTTGCTGCAAATTTAGCATTCGCAATATTAGCCATAGCACCTTGAATAATTGGATATTTAATATTTAATAATTTATTTAACATATTATCTCCTTAAAATTCGATATAACATGAACCATAAGTAAATCCTCCACCAAATCCAACTAAAATAATTTTTGAATTTTCTTTGATTTTTTCTTCTTTTATTGCATTATTTAAAGCAATCGGAATGCTAGCTGCACTAGTATTTCCAAACTCAGCTATATTCATATAAAACTTATCAATTGAAACATTAAGTTTTTTACAAACATATTCAATAATTCTAATATTTGCCTGATGTGGAATTATTAAATCAATATCATCTAATTTAATATTTAGTTTTTCCAAAATGTAATTTATTGATTTTTCCATTGCATTTACTGCAAATTTGAATACTTCTTTACCATCCATCTTAAGATATGTAAAATTTCCATTTTTGTTTATATTTTCTGCAATTAATTTACCTTGTAAATCACCAATACAATTTGAATAAAATAACATTTTTTTATCAAACAAACTTTTTTTAACTACTATTGCCCCTGCACCATCTCCAAATAAAACACATGTATTTCTATCTGTAAAATCAATAATTTTACTAAGTACTTCACTACCAATCACAAGAGCACATTTATAGTTTTCTAGCATATTCGATGCTATTTCTAAAGCATAAACAAAACCACTACAAGCAGCATTAACATCAAATGCCATAATTTTTTTATTATTTAATCCCAATTTAGCCTGAATTAAACAAGCACAAGATGGAGTAAAGTTATCAGGTGTCATTGTTGCAACAATAATTAAATCTATTTCATTTTTATCAATATTCGCATCTTCAATAGCTTTTAATGCTGCAATATATCCAATATCACTAGTATTTTCATCTTCAGTAAAATACCTTGTTTTTATTCCTGTTCTTGAATAAATCCATTCATCACTTGTATCCACAAATTTTTTAAAATCATTATTTGTATACTTGTTTTTTAATGTTGCAACACCACTACCAATTATTTCTAAATTAAACATCACATTATTCCTATCTTTCGATATTTCTCGTATCTTTCATTAACTAACTTTTTTTTATTTTTACTTAAAAGTTTTGATAACTCTTTTGATATATAATTATCAATTTGAGTAAAGACATGATTAACATCACTACTTGATTCTTCAACAATAAAGTCAACGATATTTTTTTTATATAAATCATAACTAGTTAATTTCATTGCCTCTGCAGCTTCTTTAGCCTTATTTACATCTTTCCATAAAATGGATGCAAAACCTTCTGGACTTAAAATAGAATATATTGCATTTTCTAACATGACTATTCTATCTCCAACACTAAGGGCTAAAGCACCACCACTTCCACCTTCACTAATTACAATGCAAATTATTGGAACTTTTAATGAAGAAAAAGTAAATAAACATTTTGCGATTGCTTCTGCTTGACCTCTTTCTTCTGCACCCTTACCTGGATATGCACCACTTGTATCTACAAAAGTAATTATCGGTCTATTAAATTTTTCAGCCTGTTTTGCAATTCGTATAGCCTTTCTATAACCTTCTGGATTATTCATCCCAAAATTTTTCTTTAAGTTTTCACTGGTGTCCTTCCCTTTTGATTGAGCAATTATTGTAACTGGTAATCCATGAAAAGATGCTATACCAGTTATCATTGAACTATCATCTTTAAAGTATCTATCTCCATGCATCTCATAAAACTCATCAAATAATACTGAAATATAATCTTGTGATTTTAGTCTATTATGATCCCTTGCGATATTGACTCTATCCCATGCACTCAAATTACTCATCTGTTACCTCCATGAATTCTTAATAATGATCCTAAAATGTCTTTCAGATTTTTTCTTTCAACAATCATATCTAAAAAACCCTTTTCCATTAAAAATTCTGATTTTTGAAATTCTACTGGTAAAACTTCATTAATTGTTTTTTCAATTACTCTTCTACCTGCAAAACCAATAAGTGCATCAGGTTCAGCTATGATAATATCCCCTAACATTGCAAAACTTGCACTAACACCACCTGTTGTTGGATTTGTAATAACTGAAATATATAACCCACCATTTTCATCAAATCTTTTTAAAGCTGCACTTGTTTTTACCATCTGCATAAGAGAAACTATTCCCTCTTGCATTCTAGCTCCTCCACTTGCACAAAATATTATTAAGGGAAGTCCTTTTCTATCAGAAAACTCAATGAGTCTTGTAATTTTTTCACCAACAACACTCCCCATACTTCCCATCATAAACCTTGAATCCATAACTCCAATTGCGCACTTATAACCATTTATTTTCCCAAACCCTGTTATAACAGCTTCATTAAGTCCTGTAGATTCCATTGATTTATTAAGTTTTTCATCATATCCAATAAATTTATCTTTATTAATTGTTTTTAATGTCGAATCAAATTCTTCAAAACTTCCAACATCTATTATTTGTCTAATTCTTTCATTTGCGGAAATTGTAAAATGATTAAAACATCTTGGACAAACATATTTATTTTCAATTAGTTCCATATAAGGAATACTATAATTGCATTTATCACATGACTTAAAAATATTTTCCGGAATTTCTTTTTTAATTGGTGTACTTTTATTTTTACCTTGCATTTTTTTAAATAATGCAATTCTTTCTTGTCTTTTTTTAAATAAATTCTCCACTTTGTTTAAGCTCCTCAATTAATTCCTTCGCAAAGCCTGTACTATATTTTCCATCAACAAATTTTTTATTGTGTAAAATTAAATAATGAAATTCTTCATTTGTATCAATTCCATCAACAATAAGTTCCTCAAGTGCAATTCTCATTTTTTTAATGCACTCTAATCTTGTCGGTGCAAAGGTGATGATTTTAGCCAACATAGAATCATAAAATGGTGATATTTCTCCTCCTGTATATGCAGAAGTTTCAATTCTTACCCCTTTCCCCGCAGGTAAATTTAAAAATTTTATTTTCCCTGGTGATGCCTTAAAATTATCTTTCGGATTTTCAGCATTAATTCTACATTCAAGCGCAAATCCATTTAGTTTTATATCACTTTGTTTTAGATTTAATTTTTGATTATCTGCAATTTTTATTTGATATTTTACAATATCTATTCCTGTAACCATTTCTGTGATTGGATGTTCAACTTGGATTCTAGTATTCATTTCCATAAAATAGTATTTACCAGAACTGTCTAATAAAAATTCTATTGTGCCAACTGAATCATAACCTACATATTTACAGGCTTTAACAGCATCTTCACACATCTTTTTTCTTATTTTTTCATCTAGTACAAAACATGGTGCTTCTTCAATCATTTTTTGATTGTTTCTTTGAAATGAACAATCCCTTTCATAAAGATGCACAACATTTTTATATTTATCACCCATAATTTGAACTTCGATGTGTTTTGGGTTTTCTATATATTTTTCCAAATATATTTCATCATCATTAAAATTAGATAATGCTTCTTTTTTAGCTGCATAGTACAACTTCTCAAATTCTTCTTCAAATCGTACCACTCTCATACCTTTACCACCACCAGCATTACTTGCCTTTATAATAACTGGATATCCAATTTCTTTAGCTTTTAATATACCCTCATTTACACTTACTAATTTCTCTTTTCCTCCTGGTATTACAGGAACATTTGCTTTTAACATTAAATTTTTTGATTCTAT
>JBHALC010000074.1:0-2622 GCA_041827565.1 Erysipelotrichaceae bacterium | reverse complement strand
TTCCTTTTTCATACATTTTAATTGTTGGGGTGGTTAACCCTGTAAAACGATCATCAATATAAATTACAATACTATTTTGACGATAGCGATAAATATACTCAGGATAATAAATACGATTTAATCTTTCAATCATCGCATTTTTACCATCTTGACCTAAAAATATTTCAATTCCAAAATAAGGAGAATTTTTACCCACAAAACTACAATAAACTTCTTCTTTAAAATTACTCAGTTTAATCACTTCATTTTCACTTAATGTATTCCACATTTTTTCATGCTTTAAAGTATTAATTACTGTATATAATTGCGATGTAATATCCATAAAAACTCCTTTACTTCTACAATATTTTACCATATTATCACAATAAAGTCTATAAAAAAAAGAGGTTTTACCCTCTTTTATTTTGTTTTTCCTTGGTTTGCTACACTTTCCATTTTAGCTTTTAAAGCTTCTTGGTCTCCTAAGTAGTATTTATTTAATACATTAAAGTCATTATCAAATTCATATACTAAAGGAACTCCTGTAGGAATATTTACTTCCATAATTTCATCTTCAGTTAAGTTATCAAAGTATTTAACTAAAGAACGAAGTGAATTTCCGTGTGCCACAATTAATACACGTTTTCCATCTAACATATCTTTTTTAATTACTTCTTCGAAGTAAGGAACTGCACGTTCAATTGTAATTTTTAAACTTTCAGTTAAAGGTAATACAGATTTGTCTGCTTCAGCTCTGTATTGCTCTTGTAATCTTGGGTTTCTTTCATCACTTTCTTCTAATGCAGGTGGAGTTACATCGAAACTTCTTCTCCAGATTTTAACTTGATCTTCACCATATTTAGCAGCTGTTTCAGATTTATTTAATCCTTGTAATGCTCCATAGTGTCTTTCATTTAATTTCCAAGATTTTGTTACTGGTAACCACTCACGGTCTAATTCTTCTAAAATGTAATTTAAAGTATGAATTGCTCTTTTTAAGTAACTTGTATAACATACATCAAAATCAAATCCAGCTTCTTTTAATAAACGTCCACCTTCTTTAGCCTCTTCTCTACCTTTTTCACTTAAATCTACATCTTTCCATCCAGTGAATAAATTTAATTTATTCCATTCACTTTCTCCATGTCTTACTAATACTAATTTCATGATATCCTCCTTGTAATAGCCAATTATATTATATAATTTTTAGCATTAAATTGCAATGTTTTCATCAACTATTTAATTGTTAATTTTTCTTTAGCATGAATTAATTCAGTAATAAAACGGCAGTAAGGTGTATCTAATCCTAATTTTTGAGCTTTACGGTTTACTGCTCCATTAATGTAATCAATCTCAGTAAAACGTTTGTTTTGTACTAAGTCTTGGTGCATAGATGGGTAGTGTTTTGCAGCTTTAACTGAAGTGTCAAATACATATTTTGTAATTTCTTCTAAGTCTAAAGTTACACCTTCTTTTTGTCCAACCATTACAAATTCTTTAATAATTTCATGTACAGCTTTTACTGCTTCTTCTTGAGCAAATACTTCTCCAATTGTAGCATCTAATAATGCACATAAAGAGTTCATTGTTCCATTTACACAAGCTTTTCTCCAAATTGAAGGTAATACATCTTCATTATAAGTTGCAAATAATTTTGCATCATTTAATAATTGAGTAATTTCTAATCCTTCTTTATGTCCATTAGGATCTAAACTTTGTAAGTCAATCGTTCCAACACCTTGTAATTTTACAGTACCAGCTTCTTTTAATCCAGCAGTCCATACTGTAACTCCCATTAAAATATTTTTTTCTGGAATGTAGTTACGAATTACATCTTCATGTCCTAATCCATTTAATAAACACAGTACTTTTGTATTATCAGTAATAATATGTTTAATATCTTGTAACATTTTATCTAATTGCATTGCTTTAGTAAATAAAATAATTAAGTCTGCTTTTTTACTTGCATCTTTTGGATACATAATTGGAATATTTACAGTTAATTCTTGTTCTCCTGTAATTTTTAATCCATTTTCTTGAATTGCTTTAATATGTGCATCCCAGTGATCTAATAAAATAACTTCTTTTCCACTTTCTTGAATTTGGTAACCAAAACGGCACCCCATTGCTCCAGCTCCTGCAATATATACTAACATTTTCTTATTTCCCCCTAGTTTTCAAATTTAAATGCGTCATCATTATATAATTTTAAGATATTACTACATAAGTAGTTTGCAAAGTATCCCACAACAAATGGAACAACAATCCATGCAACTACCATGATTACAACATTAACTCCTCCAGCTAATGAAGCAATCGGTCCTACTAATCCTACTAATCCAAATCCTGAAGATGCAGGTGTTCCAACTAAATTAAACATTGGCACAGTTAATGCACTCACAATTGCAGTTAATACCATTGGTGCCAACATTTGCGGTTTTTTCATAACATTAGGCATCATCATTTTCATTGCTCCTAACGCTACAGCAATTGGAACTCCAGCTTTATTTACTTTCATCGTTCCTAAAACTAATACTGCAGTTGTAGCAGCAATTCCCATTGAAGCAGCACCTGCAGATAATCCATTTAGTCCAATTGCAATCCCAATTGCAACAGTTGAAATTGGACTAACAATAATAATCG
>JBHALC010000073.1:0-10668 GCA_041827565.1 Erysipelotrichaceae bacterium | reverse complement strand
TGTAGAATTATTCCAACAAGATGATGTAGCGAAAAAATTAGAAGAAATAGCACCAGGACAATTCTTCCCAGTTTGGAATAAAAAATAATTTGTATATTATTAAGATATTTTAGAATTTCTATAATTTATTTATACAAATAAATTATTTTCTTGAAAAATTTTCAGGAAAATAATTTTATTTTTTAGAAAGGATTGCTAAAAGTCGTACAAATTAACTTCTAAACTAGATTAAATACTTAAGAAATAATTTAAGTTTTTTCCAATACATAGCTAAAAACTGCTTTTTCAAGCCCTCTTTTTATGAAAATTTTATTGAAAACAATTTCTGAAAACAAAATTCCTTTCAAAAAATATGAAAAAAGTTAAAAAAATGACACAAAATACTTGCAAAGCATATTGAAAAAGTGTATAATGGACTCATATCAGAAATGATAGGAGGAAAAATATGAAAAAAACATCAAAAAAAGTTTTACTTGGTGCTTTTGCTTTAACAAGTGCGTTAGCATTAGCAGCATGTGGAAATAACAAACAAGCTGAGTCAAAATTTAAAGATTTAGTAGTAGACTCTCAACCATTTAGTGGAGACTTCTTCAATGCAGATTTTTCAAACTCTGCTTATGACGCTGATGTAATCTACTTATCAAATTCAACAGCTACATTCGAAACGACTTTCGATGGAAAAGTTGTTGTTAACGAAGGAATTGTTGCTAAAGATGGATTCACAAAAACAAAAGATGCTGATGGAAATACAGTAGCGACATTTAAATTACGTAAAGACTTAAAATGGAGTGATGGAAAACCAGTTACTGCACATGACTACATGTTCGCTGTATTATTCACAAACTCACCAGAGTGGGGAGAATTAGGAGCGAACGTTTCATTAGATCCAGCATACATTGGTGGACAAGATTATGTTGAAGGAAAAACAAAAAATCTTAAAGCATTTAAATTGATTGATGACTACTCATTCTCAGTTACAGTAAGTAAAGATGCATTACCATACTTCTATGAAAATATTTACTATTCAATTGGTGCTTTCCCATTACATGAATTAGGACAAGGTGGTAAAGTAGTAAGTAGTGATGAAGGAATCTCTTTTGAAGGGGATATGAAAAAAGTAGCAGAAAACGCTAAAAAAACTCAGGTTGACAGTAAAAAACCAACTGTAACTTATGGTAAATACTTAATTGATAAATCAGGGGAAACAGAAGTAGTATTAAAGAAAAACCCAAATTATGTTGGAAACTATGAAGGTGTAAAACCTACAGTTGAAACAATTACAATTAAAACAAACAAAAACTCTGAATTAGATGTTGAACGTTTAAAAGCTGGAGAGGTTGATTTAGTATTAGGAGTAATTGCAGCAGAAAAAATTTCTTCAGTTAAAGGAAATGACAAATTTGGGCAAAACCGTTATGAAAGAAACGGTTATGGATATTTAGGTATGGCTAATGACTTTGGGCCAACTAAAGATGTAAATGTTCGTAGAGCAATTGGACACTTAACAAACCGTAATGGATTAATTACATCATTCCTTGGAGGGAATGGAGTTGCTGTAAATGGTGAATATGCACTAGCACACTGGATGTCAAAAGAAAAATCAAACGAAGTTGCAGCATTAAATGCATATGCATATGATGTTAAATTAGCAAATGATGAATTAAACAAATCATCTTACCGTTTTGAAGCTGATGGAACTACACCATTTGATGTATCAAAAGCAAGTGAAACATACTTACGTTACAATTCAAACAAAGAACCATTAGAAATTAAACACTTAGGGACAGATAACAACCCGATTACAACATTCTTGCAAACAAACTTCCAACAAGATGGACCAAAAGTAGGGTTAAAATATTCAGTTGAAACAACAGACTTCCCTAATTTACAAAATGCAATGAAATTAACTGCTGCTGGAAGTCCTGAGCAAAAATACCACTTATATAACTTAGCGACTTCATTTACAGGTGCAACATTTGACCCATATATGACATCATACCACTCAAGAAACCTTGGACAATCTACTCGTAACGCTTACCGTGTTAAAGATGATGTATTAGATAACACATCTGAAGCAATGCGTAAAGTAGATCCAGCAAACTTAAAAGAATATGCAGACTTATGGTTAAAATACCAAACAAGATTTAATGAAATCTTACCAGTGTTACCATTATATGCAAACATCTATACAGATATTTACTCAGCAGAAAAAGTTGCTGAATTAAAATCTGGATCAATCCAAAGATGGTCACAAAAAATTGAGTACACAAGATTAAAATAGTAAAATTATATCATAAAGATAGCTGGAAGAAGATAGTATTGAAATAATACTATCTTCTTGTGTGCTAGAAAGGAGACATAATGTTAAAATATATAATTAAGAGAATTTTAACTCTTTTACCTGTTGTTTTTTTTATTTCTGTAATTATCTTTGGAATCTCTCAAATGACACCAGGGAATCCCATTGATGTTAAATTAGCACAAAATACAAAGTTAACAGCAGAACAAAGAGAATTGACAGTAAAACGTCTTACAGAGAAATACGGGTTAAATAAACCGTTACACGAGCGTTACTTTGTATGGGTTGGAAATACTTTAAAAGGTGAATTAGGAGAAACAATTGATGGAAACTCTGTTGTAAATACAGTAAAAGAGCCAATGAAAAACACAATTATTTTAAACTTAGCAGTAATTACAATTTCTCTAGTCATTTCAATTTTTGTTGGTATTAAATCAGCTGTAAAACGTGGTAAATTTTATGATCGTTTCTGGCAAGTTTTCTCACTAGTTGGGACAAGTATGCCCACTTTCTTTATTGGATTGATTTTAATTTTTATATTTGCAGCCAATTTAAAACTGCTTCCTACAGGAGGGATGCCTTCAATACGTCTAACTGGATTTGATGCATTTGTTGCGTGGATTCGTTATATGATATTACCTGTAATAACACTAACAATTGGAAGTTTAGCAGGAACAGTTCGTTATGTTCGTAATGCGATGGTTGATGCATTAAATCAAGATTTCATACGTACAGCACGTTCAAAAGGATTATCTGAAAAAGTAGTAATTTATTCTCATGCATTTAGAAATGCTTTAATCCCTGTTGTAACAATTGTAATTGGATCAATTGGAGGGTTATTTGCAGGTTCATCTATTACTGAAACTGTATTTGGATGGAATGGATTAGGAAGTAAATTAGTAAACGCAATTAATACACGTGATTGGGCAATCGTTATGGCAATCAACTTATTTACATCAGTAATTTACTTAGTAACAAACTTAATTACGGATGTAACTTATGCTGTAGTAGACCCAAGGGTGAAATTAGGAGAGTAAAGGGGGTAAGAATATGGTAGAAAAAAAGAAATCATTTTTTGGATTATTTAAGAAAAACAAAGAAGTTAAAATTGATGATAACACCATTGTTACACCTACACAAGCCATTATCAATAATTTCAAAGAAAATAAATTAGCAGTAACAGGAGTAATTAGTTTTATACTTATTTTACTATTTACATTTGTAGGGCCATTATTTGTAAAATTTAATGTATTATATAGTGAGCCAATTTTAGCAAATATTTCACCAGGTACAAACTTTTTAAATGTGCCAAGTGAGTTAAATGGAAAAGTGAAAAAAATTCAATCTGGAATTTCCTTTACTTTTGCATTAGACACAGATGGTAAGTTATACCACTGGGGGCAATCTGTAGATAAAATTTTTGATATTCCAAAAGAATTAAAAGATAAAAAATTTGAAGACATTGCAGTAAGTGATCGTCACATTCTTGCACTAACAAAAGATGGAACATTAGTTGCATGGGGTTCAAATGATGATGATGAAGCACAAATTCCAGAATCTGAAAATCAAAGAATTTTAAGGGTAGGAGTAAAACAATTATTTGCAGGACCAGGATATTCAGGAGTAATTTTAAATAACAATCAATTAATATCTTGGGGGGTAAATAATGTTTCTCAAAGAAATATTCCTTTAGATTACTTAGGACGAATTACAAGTGTATATCCTCTACAAGAAAATATGTTAATGATTTTAGATGACGGTACAGTAGATGTTACAGGAACAAATATCTTGACATTAAACATTCCAAAAGAGTTAAAAGATGGAAGTGTTAAAGCGAAAAAAATTGTTGGGACATATCGAAATGCACTCGTTCTTAGCGAAGATGGAAAAGTAATCTCTTGGGGAGGGAATGGTGAAGGATTAGATGTACCTAAAACTTTTGATGAAAAAGTAGTGGATATTCAAGCAGGATACAATAGCTTTACAGTAGTATTAGAAAGTGGAAAAGTAGTGTCTTGGGGAGATAAAGCCATTTTAGGTGAACTAGATATTCCGAATCAAAAATTTAAAACAGTATACAGTCAATACTTCCAAAGTTATGGTATTAGTGAAGATGGAAGTGTGAAAGCATGGGGATTAAAAGGATACTTATTAGGAAGTGATGAATTAGGTCGTGATATCTTCACTCGTTTAATGTATGGAGGACAAACTTCATTATTAGTAGGTATTATTGCTGTAATTATTACTACATTTATTGGATTATTAATCGGATTAATTTCAGGATTTGTTGGTGGTAAAGTGGATAATATCTTAATGCGATTTGGAGAAATAGTAAGTGCAATACCATTCTTGCCTTTATTAATTACATTATCTGTAGTAATCGGTCAAACACTAAGTCAAGATCAAAGAATGTATTTAGTAATGGTATTAATCGGATTACTAAGTTGGGTAGGTTTAGCAAGATTAGTTCGTGGACAAATCTTAATAGAAAGAGAAAAAGACTTTGTGCTGGCAGCACGTGCTTTAGGAATTAAAGAAAATAGAATTATTTTAAAACATATTTTACCAAGTGTTTTAAGTATTGCGATTGTAAGTATGACTTTAAGCTATGGTGGTATGATGCTTACAGAAGCAGGATTATCATTCTTAGGATTTGGGGTACTACAACCTACACCAACTTGGGGTAACATGTTAAATGGAGCTCAAAAAGCAGAAGTAATTCAACTTTACTGGTGGAGATGGGTATTCCCAGCATTAGCAGTATTTATTACAGTATTATCAGTTAATTTAATTGGGGATGGACTTCGTGATGCGGTAGATCCAAAATCAAATGAGAAGTAGGAGGAATGTATGGAAAAGTTAGTAGAAATTAAAAATTTACATACTTATTTTGAAACAAAACGTGGACTAGTAAAAGCAGTTCGTGGTGTAAGCTTCTCAATTGGTGCAGGACGTACTTTAGGTGTTGTTGGAGAATCTGGTTCAGGAAAATCTCAAACAGCAATGTCTATTTTACGCTTATTTGAAGCAAATCAAAAAGTATATGATGGTGAAATTTGGTTTGAAGGAAAAGAATTAGTAAATATGCCAGAAGCAGATTTAAGAAAAATTCGTGGGAATGATATTTCAATTATTTTCCAAGAGCCAATGACATCTTTAAATCCAGTATTTAAGATTAGTCGTCAAATTGGTGAAGTTTTAATGCTTCACCAAGGTATGAATAAACAAGAAGCAGAAGAAAGAGCATTAGAAATGTTGAGACATGTTCGTATTTCTAATCCAGAGAAAATCTTACATTCTTATCCACACCAATTATCTGGAGGAATGAGACAACGTGTAATGATTGCTATGGCATTAGCTTGTAAACCAAAATTACTAATTGCTGATGAGCCAACTACTGCACTTGATGTAACAATTCAAGCTCAAATTTTAAAATTAATGAATGAATTGAAAAAAGAAATGGGTACAGCAATTATGTTTATTACTCACGATTTAGGTGTAATTAATCAAATGGCAGATGATATTGTAGTTATGTATAAAGGACAAGTATTAGAAATGGCTCCGCGTGAATTAATTTTTGAAAACAATAAATTCTTACATCCATATACATATGATTTATTAAAGGCAATTCCAAGAATTAGCACAAAGAAAAATCCAGCTAAAGAACTAATTGCGTATAATCCTTTAGTATTGCCAAATGGATATACTTATGAGGCAATTGAAGGTGTAGAAAGTGAATTATTAGAAATTGAACCAAATCATTTTGTTCGATGCTATAAACAAGGAGGTACTGTAAATGAGTAATAATTTAATTATTAAAACTGAAGATTTAAAACAGTATTTCGTTGTTGGAAAAACAGGAAATATTATTAAAAAACCTTTATATTTAAAGGCAAATAATGGTATTAATTTAGAAATTAGAAAAAATGAGACATTTGGATTAGTAGGAGAGTCTGGATGTGGTAAATCAACACTTGGAAGAGTAATTTTACAGTTATATCCTCAATTAAGGGGGAATACGATTTACTATGGAAGAAGTATCTATGAAGTAAATCCAAGTTATGCTCTTACTTATATTAATAAGGCATTTGAAATCTATAAAAAATCAGAAGCTGAAATTAAAAAGGCAATTGAAAAAAACAGTCAATCTGCTTTAGATAAAGCACATAAAGAATATCGAGTTGTAGCACGTTTAGCTGGAGCACTGCTATTGCATTCAAATCAAGATGAAGCTAAAAAAGCATTATTAGAAGAATATAATACAGGAGTAGCACTTGCTAAAGAAGAAAATCAAGCAAATCAAGAAGCACATCGCATTGCAAAAGAAAAAGTTGTACAATTAGAAGCAGGTCTTAGAAATCATGCTCAATTTGACGAGTTAAATGCATTTAAAGATTATGGTATAGATTTAACAATGTTAAAAAAAGCAGAACTTCGTGTATTAAGAAGAGACTTACAAATTATTTTCCAAGATCCATATTCTTCATTAGATCCACGTATGACAATTGGACAATTAATTTCAGAGGCATTAGTAGAACATGGTATGTTTAAAGATAAATCTAAAGAATTAGAAGAATATGTAATTGAAACAATGGAAAAATGTGGATTAGATCGTCAATTTATTCACCGTTATCCACACCAATTTTCTGGTGGACAAAGACAAAGAATTGGAATTGCACGTGCTTTAGCTTTAAAACCAAAATTTATTGTATGTGATGAGTCTGTAAGTGCACTTGATGTTTCGATTCAAGCTCAAATATTAAAATTATTACAAGAATTAAAAGAAAAAGAAGATTTAACTTATTTATTTATTTCTCATGATTTATCTGTAATTAACAACATTTGTGATCGAGTTGGAGTAATGTATTTTGGAAATATGGTAGAGTTAGCGGATAGTGACGATATTTTTGATAATCCTGTCCACCCGTATACAAAAATGCTGTTGTCTGCAATTCCTTCAATGGATGTTAAAAAAGAAGTATCAATTGAAATTTTTGATTCTACTTATTCGATTGAAAATGCAGATCGTAGTAAAGATACAATTTGTGGGGATGAATTACAAAAAGAGTTAGAACCAATGAGAGAAGTGGAGCCAAACCACTTTGTGGCTAATTTCTAATGTTTAATTTTTCAAAAAAGAAACAGCCAGAATTAAAGGAATTAAAAGATAAACCGGAAAAAGGCGATTTAGCTGCAATTTTAATAGCAGGTTTAATCACTCTTGTTATTCCAACAATTTTGATTGTGGCTGCATTTTATTGGATTATTTACTTAATATTTTCTTAAAAGCTGTTCATACAGCTTTTATTTTTTGGAGGTGAACTATGTTTAAAAATGGTTTTTTTAAATCTTTTATTTTAATCGCTTTTCCAATTATGTTACAATCTATTGCTACAACAATTGTGAATTTACTAGATAATATTATGGTAGGTCAACTTGGAAGTACAGCAATAGCTGCAGTATCAACTTCAAATCGCTTTTTGATGATGTTTAATTTTACATTATGGGGAATTATAGGGGCGAGTAGTATTTTTATTGCTCAATATTTTGGGGCAAAAAAAGTAGATGAAATGAAGCAATCTTTTCGTTTTTCTATTATTTTTTGCTATATTTTGTTACTTCCAATTCTGTTAGTTATTCTAATTTTTAACCACCAAATTTCTAGATTTTTTATTGAAGATGTGTTGGTTATAGCAGAAATGAAAAAATATCTAGTTATTATGAGTATTGGTTATATTCCTTTTGTGTTAACACAAAATATTAGTGGTGCAATGCGCTCCATTAAAGAAGTTAAAATTCCGATGATTGCAACAATTGCTGGAGTTATCACAAATGCAATTCTGAATTTTATTTTAATATTTGGACATTTTGGGTTTCCTCGATTAGAAGTAAGCGGAGCTGCAATTGCAACAGTGATTGCAAGATTTGTGGAATTTAGCATTGTGTATATTGCATATAAGATAAAAAAATATGATTTTAATACTAAATTGATTGATATTTTTAAAGTAGAAAAATTTAGAGCAAGAATTATCTTTTTTAAGGCAGTGCCATTAATGCTAAATGAATTTGCTTATGGAGCAGGATTAAGTATGCTAGTTAAATTGTACGCAACTCGTGGTGCAGTTGAATTAGCTGCTTATGGTATAGCTGGAAATTCAACAGATATGTTTTATTCTGCAATGCAGGGAATCATGGTTGCAATGAGTGTGTTAGTTGGGCATAAATTAGGTGAAAATGATTTAGAAGCTGGAAGAAAAAATGGGTATCAAAGTATTAAAACCGTTGCTGTAATAGGAATAAGTTTTTCTATGATTTTATTTTTAATAGCTCCAATATTTCCAAGAATCTATAATTTTTCTAATACAGTTAATCCCAAAACATTACAATTAAGCTTGTATATGATTTATATTATTGCATCTGCGTTATGGGCACAGTATGTTGCAATTGGAAATTATATGTTACTTAGAATTGGTGGAGATATGAAATCGACATTACTGTTAGATGGTATTTTTATGTGGGCAGTGAATATTGCAACAGTTGCAACTTTAGCTTATTTTACTGATTTTAATATCATTATTTTAATGGGAGTTGGACATTTTACAGATATTTTAAAATTAATTTTATCATTCTATTTTGTGAAGAAAGAAAAATGGGTGCATAATTTAACGAATCATTAAAAAGGCGTATATTCGCCTTTTTTCGTTTTTATTAAAAAAAATAGGTTTTTTAAGTGATATTTCGTTATAATAACTAAAAGGAGAAAGAATATGGATTTTAGAGAAATGGATGAATTTATACAATATCTAACTTTAAAATGTCGATCAATTTATAATGGGTATCAAATACAAGAAGAAAGTTACTACGATTCTTTACATGATTTGGTAATAAATGCAATGAAGAAATTAAGTGATGAAGAAAGAAGAATGATTGAAAATGAGTATTTTTTTAATGATCGTAGTTGGTGGTATGAATATTATTCAAGATCAACTTATTATCGATTAAAGAAACAGTCTATGATTAAATTTTTAGATATTTTAAATCAGATTATTTAGTTGTAATAAAATTGAGTAAAACTAATAGATTTGATATAATATTTGAAAAGGATGGATGATTAAATGAGTAAATTAGTGATTAAAGACTTACATGTAAGTATTGATGGAAAAGAGATTTTGAAAGGACTAAATTTAGAAGTGAACAAAGGGGAAGTTCATGCATTAATGGGTCCAAATGGAAATGGTAAATCAACATTATTAGCAGCAATAATGGGGAATCCTCGTTTTGAAGTGACTAGTGGTTCTATTACTTTAGATGGTGAAGAAGTATTAGAAATGGAAGTAGATGAAAGAAGTCGAGCAGGATTGTTTTTAGGGATGCAATATCCATTAGAAGTACCAGGTGTTGTAAATTCAGACTTTTTAAAAGCAGCAATTAATGCACGTAGAGAAAAGCCAATTCCACTATTTGAATTTATTAAAAAAATGGAAA
The DNA here is from genome assembly GCA_041827565.1 of Erysipelotrichaceae bacterium. Taxonomy (GTDB): domain Bacteria; phylum Bacillota_I; class Bacilli_A; order Erysipelotrichales; family Erysipelotrichaceae; genus CAMCRE01. The sequence goes on along the minus strand of JBHALC010000073.1, from coordinate 884 downwards.
GTAATATTGAAACATTGCATATGAAATCAGATTTAGCCCACCGTTTTTTAAATGATGGTTTTTCAGGTGGAGAGAAAAAGCGAAATGAAATTCTACAAATGTTGATGCTAGATTCATCAATTGTAATGTTAGATGAAATTGACTCGGGATTAGATGTTGATGCAATTAAAGTTGTTGCCAATGCAGTAAATAAACGTATTGCTGAGCAAGAAACAGGATTTATTATTGTTTCTCACTATGAACGATTCTTACAATTAATTCAACCAACTCATACACATGTTATTTTAGACGGTAAAGTTGTGCTAAGTGGTGGAATTGAATTGGTAAATAAAATTGATACTGAAGGATATGACTGGATTGTAGAAGAATATGGTGCAACAATTGCAACCGTTGAAAAGCCTAAAACAGCAATTATAGGAACTTGTGGAGTAAAAAAAGATTAGTATGAAGCAAATTGTTTTAAATGAAAATAGCAAAATTGTAATTAGTGAAGATACTAAACTTGTAATTCAAAAAAATAGTTTTGTGGATTTATGGGTTGAATATACAGTTGATAAAGTTCAGCTAGAAATAGAATTGGAAGATTATGTACATTTAAATGTAGTACATCATTATAATCAAAAAAAACTAAAAGAAGTATGCCAGTATAAATTAAATAAATCTAGTGAAGCCAAAATTGTGGTTGCTTCTTTACTAGATGTTGAAAATGAACATGATATTAAAATTCATTTAATTGGAGAACATGCTAGAGTAGAAGTAGTAAGTGGTTTATTAATAAAAAAACATAATGTAATAGATATTGCGATTATTCATGAAGCTAAAAATACTTATGGAAATATGGAACATTATGCAGTGGTAAGTAACAATGCATACTTGAAATTATA
>JBHALC010000072.1:0-2689 GCA_041827565.1 Erysipelotrichaceae bacterium | reverse complement strand
TCTTCTCTCATCATGTCCATTTGGTTTGCAACATATTTTTTTTTCGTTTTTGGTAAAACCATAAAATAATTTAAAATAAAACTTCCAATTGACACAAATAATGTAACGAGTAAGTTTTGGCGCAATAGAAACATTAAAATTAACGATAAAATAAATGTCATAATTAAATTAATATTCACAAAACGACGATCAATTAATTTTAAAGTTTTATTTACTCTTTCCATTGTTTGACTTCTAAATGCTTCTACTTTTTCACTTAAAACCGGATTTTCTTTTGAAATACGATATAAATTCTTTTTCATCACTTCATTAATTCTTAATCCACAATAAACACTTTGTCCTTTTACCTCTTTATAAGCACCTAATACATATAAAATCGAAGTATATTCTTCAAGTGTATATTGTTCTTCTTCTGATTTTGAATTCGATAATGCTTGTAGTGCACTATCATACATTTCATAATTTATTTCTTGTGTCTTTACTGCTTCACATAATTCTTGTAAATTCATAACTTCTCCTAAACTACTTTTGTAGTATAATCTTCTATATTCATAACACGATCTACAATATCCTCATAAAAGTATGGATCATGCGATACTAAGATAATAGTTTGTTTGTAGGCTTTTAAGGCTCGTTTTAATTCTTCTTTTGCTTCTACATCTAAATGATTCGTTGGCTCATCTAATACTAAAATATTAACTTCTTTATTCATAATTTTAGCTAAACGAACTTTAGCTTTTTCTCCTCCACTCAATGCCAACATTGCAGTTTCAATATGATCTCGAGTCAATCCACATTTCGCTAACATTGTACGCACTTCTTGATTACTTGCATAAGGAAAAGATTCCCACAATTCATCTAATGCACTTTTACTACTTCCACTATCTTCTTGTTGGAAAAACCCTATTTCAATTGATTCTCCCGTTGTAACTTCTCCACTATAAGGCTTTAATAATCCCAATAATGTTTTTAATAGTGTTGTTTTTCCTAATCCATTAGTTCCTTTAATAGCAATTTTTTCATTTCTTTCAATTTCAAAATTTAATGGTTTTGTTAATGGTGAATCATATCCAATTACTAAATCTTTTGCTTGAATCAATAATTTAGACGGTGTTTTTGATTCCATAAAAGAAAAGACTGGTTTTACTTTTTCTTTCGGTTTTTCAATTAAATCCATTTTATCTAATTTCTTTTGACGAGAATGTGCCATATTTCTTGTTGCAACTCTTGCTTTATTACGAGCAATAAAATCTTCTAAATCTTCAATTTCTTTTTGTTGCTTTTCATATGCTTTTAGTTGCTGATTTCTTTTAATTTCAGCCATGCGTAAATAATTATCATAATCTCCAGTATAACGGTTTAAACTTGCTTGTTCAATATGGTAAACCACATTAATTACATCATTCATAAATTCAACATCATGGCTAACTAAAATAAACGCATTCTCATAATTTTTCAAAAATGTTTTTAACCACGCAATATGTTCTTCATCTAAAAAGTTTGTTGGTTCATCTAAAATTAATATCATCGGATTTTCTAATAATAATTTCGCTAATAATACTTTTGTTCTTTGTCCACCTGATAATTCCCCAACACCACGATTTAATCCTAAATCTAAAAGACCTAGCCCTTGTGCAACTTGTGTAATTTTAGCATCAATCATATAAAATCCATTATGATCTAAAATATCTTGAATTTCACCTACATCTTGTAAAAGTTTTTCCATTAATACTTCATCAGCATCACCCATTTTTTCATAGGCTTCAATCATTTCTTTTTCTAATTCAAATAGTGGTAAAAAAGCATCAGATAATACATCTTTAATTGTTTTATCTTTCGTTAATTTCGCATATTGATCTAAGTACCCTCTAGTAATTCGATTACACCACTCAATTTTTCCACTATCTGGTAAAATTTGTCCAGTAATCATCCCAAGAAATGTGGATTTCCCTTCTCCATTCGCTCCTACTAATCCAACATGTTCTCCATTCAACAATCTAAAATTTGCATTTTCTAAAATACTTCTTCCACCAAACGATATTGAAACATTTTCTACTGTTAATATACTCATTTCTTTTCTCCTAAACATATTTATTATAACACAAATTCCAAAAAAATACGAAAGTTATCTTATTGTAAATTGATTTTTACGATTTAATTCCAACATACATTCCATATATTGGGCATTGATTATTTTATTTTTTTTAAATCTGGAATAAAAGAAATAATCTTTTCTTGAATTGTAGTAATATTTAATACATCATAGTTTTCATTTACTATAAAATTTAATCATCGTATCCACTAACAATTTAAAACCATTATTAAATTTAGATAACCATAATTTTGTATCTAGTTGAATATATGCAAGATTCACTCTTGTGATTTCTCCATTAAAATGACACTTTAAATCATATAATAAATAATCAATTCGATTATGATACATATTAAACCTTTTCATAATCACTAATCATCTACTAAATTCTTTACTATGAAATTTTACTATTTGTTTTCTGCCACAAATCATATCTGTACTAAGCGAATTTTCACTCATCTACAATATCAATCAAATAATTTTTCTTACAGTTAAATTAAACTTCACTCCTAATTTTTAATATAAAAATTCATCACATACATCTAGTCTTCACACATATAAGTATAAATCACTTCAATATATCAGGAATCATTTTTT
>JBHALC010000071.1:0-14307 GCA_041827565.1 Erysipelotrichaceae bacterium | reverse complement strand
GGGGAATTTTTAAAAATCTTTGTACTAGTAGTAATCTTACTGCATGTTGCATATTTTTTAAATCAACAATATATTTTTAACCATTACTACAATGATTGTTTTAATTGGGTTTTCTTTATTTACTGTCTACATGATATTCATTTATCCAACTTTATCGTTTTTGTTCATTTTATTATTTGTATTATCTACTTCATTATTCATATATTATTTCATTATGATTTTAAATAAAAACTTACTAGACACCCTTTCTTTGCCTTCCATCCTAGCCATCTTATCTATAATAGGACTTTTAACCACTACTGTAATTAAAGATAATTTATTAAAAAAGCCAAATCTAGAAGACCCAAATATTTATTTAATATCAAACAGTTTTGATAAATATTTTGAATTTAACAATTCTGTTATCATTGGTACTGTTGCTTCTAATATTATCATTAGAAATAAAAAGAATAAAAAAGAATAAAGATAAATATATACAATATTTTCAAAATAAAGATATTTAATCTCCACTTTAAAAATCAAAAAAATTGATGTTATTGCTGATAAAACTAATGAGATTGTCCCATACAACAAACATACTTGCCATGGCTTTTCTTTTAATAAAAAAATCAAAAAAATTAAGACCAAAAGGAAAAACATACTTAAATAGGTTGTCATAATAATTCGCTCTGCATACCTATCAAAATTCTTTTTTATCATAATTCTCCTTTCTTTTTTAAAAGTGGGCAAATTTGCCCACTTCTCTAATCTTCTTCTACTTCATATAATTCTTCTAAAGGAACTTCTAAAGCTTTGGCTAGTTTTAGTAGTGTAATTAATGATACTTCTTGAGATTCGCCTTTTTCTATTCGGGTGATTGACTGCAACCCTACTTCTGACAATCTAGACAATTCGTTTACTGATATTTTTTTTATTTCTCTTATTTCTTTAATTAAATATTTTACTTTCATTCAATTTCCTTTCTTGTTATAATCTCTATATAAATAACTTTTTATTTGTAGTATTCTCACTTAAACTTGTTGATGCTATCACTTCATACAATAGAAATTTTAATAAATTTTTAGAATACGAAAAATATTTATTCATTCTGTTTATAACAAGTTCTAACAGTTTATTCTTAATTTTAAAATTTGTTTTTTTCACTATAAATTATGTTACCAAATAATCGTATACTATTATTGTTAAAATGATATTCAACATAAAAATATATTGTTGATTTAAAAAATATGCAACATGCAGTAAGATTACTACTAGTACAAAGATTTTTAAAAATTCCCCACTATCAAAATACAAAGTTATTTTTAATATCTCTGTCAGTGTTATTGCTATTAGTCCAAATAAAATAATATCTACTAGCCTGCTTATAAGATTGAAATCAATTCTAAATAACCAATAAATATTAATATTTATAAAAGAAACCAAAGCTAAAACAAATATACTTTTCATCGCTACTTTCTTTTTTTTCATAAAGTGGGTAAATTTGCCCACTTTTATTGTATCCATTTTGTACCCTCCCAATTTCCTGTATCATTCATGAAAGGTTCACATCCTCCATATCCTACTTGATTTAAATAATTTTTACATGCTTCAAAACTTTTATGTGCATTATTTTCATAATCTCTAGCATAGAAATATTTTTCGTTTGATACATTTGATGGAGGTTCGATTCGTGGTAATAGTCGTGCTGTATTTTGAGGTCTTTCAGGAACTGTAGTTGTAATGTCAGGTTTTGGTGTAGATTCTTCTTTTATTTTCTCTTTTATTTTAAATATTACAGATTTTCTTTCATCATTTCCTGAATTATCTTTAGCGATATAATTCACTGTATATTCCCCTGCTATCGAAGTATCTAATATCTTATTTTCTATTTCTAGTTTTACTTTATCTTTTCCAGCATTATCATCTATTGCTTTAATATATTTTTCATAATCAATGATTACTCCGTTTTCTAATTCAATACTAGTTTCAGATAATTCTAATATAGGTTTTAACTTATCTACTACTATAATTTTTTTAGTGAATTGATAATCAATTCCTGATGAAGATTTTCCAATAAAATTTAAAAAATATTCTCCAGCAACAGAAGTATCAATAGTTGGGTATTTCGTAATCGCGACATTATCTATCGACTTCACTAAATCTTCCACTACAATTTTTTCATTTAACTCAAATTCTGCCTTTTCGACAAATTCTACTTTAATATTATCTGGTATGTTAATCGTTTCTGGTTCTTTTTCCTTAAACACAAAAAGAATGGCCACTATTAAACATACCAAAACAAATAAATAGATAACATATTTGTTAATGATTCCACCCCCTTTTTAAAAAGTGGGCAAAATTGCTCACTTCTTTATTTGTCTTCTTCTTTCTATGAAAAAAAGCAATCCTTTTTGAATTGCTTTTAAAATATATGTTTTTTTGTATTTAACAATTGAATAGGCTCATTATTTTCAATTTTTCCAATATCATCCTGTGCCTCATCTTCAATCATTGTATCTAATTTATCTTTGTGGAATATAGTGTTAATTAAATATACAATCGTTACCTTATTCCATTCACCTTTTTTGTAAATTGAAATCAATTTATTAAATGTAATGTATTTTACTAATAAATACATAATATCTTCATCTTTTTCTTTAGCAATTTGAATAAATTCTTGAATTAAAGAATCTTTTTCATCTGTATTTACTTCTGTCATCTTATTACTTATAAATGATAAAGAACTTCTATTCATGTGTATGTAAATTGGTGTTTGAAGCATTTGATAAAATTCAGGATAACGATTTTCTAACTTATCTACCAAATTCTTTTGCATAAAAATTGCACCACTTAAAATTCTAAAATCAATTTCTATAATATTTTTTATATGCCTTTTTACAAATTTAAACACTGCTGAAATTACAATTACCATAAATACCATAAAAATAATGAAATATTCCATAGTGTTTCCTCCTATCTACTTTCTTTTATAACTTATAAAATCTAATTTTTAAAAGATTTTACACCTTTGCTATTTTGAATTAATAAACTATTTTCAGCTTCTAATTTTGCATTTATTTCTATAAGCCTTTTATTATCTATTTCTAACCCTCTTTTCTGCCCTTCTAATTCTTCTATCCTATAATCATAATCACGTTTTATAATAGAATAGAGCTTATCATATATTGAGCGAAGTAATACAGCGTAAAACGCTGTTATTACTAGCATCACCGCTACTGGGATTGGTGTCATAATATAAGGCATGAGTTTATTAATAATAAAATCTACCGACATATCTATCACCCCTTTTTAGATAGCTTAATTATACGACAACATACCTCATTTTGTCAAGAGTTGTCGTATAACTTACAAGTGGGCAAAATTGCCCACTATTTTTTAATTGCTGTTTTTCTTAAAACTACTAGTCCAACTAATGAAATCAATCCACCAACAATATACACCATTACTCCTGTATCTCCTGTAGGTACTTTTGGTTTGCGAATTGTTGGGATTAATGTGTTGTTGTATTCAAATGTTTTCACTTGTTCACTATCTTCTTCTGTTAAGACCACTTTTAATACTTCATCTGATTTTAAATATCTTTCAGGTGCTTCTAACTCTTTAACTTCATACACAATTGATGCATCAATAATTAGATTTGTTTTAAATTCTGCAATTCCATCTACAGTAAAGATTTCTTCAATTAATTGTCCGTTACGGAATAATCCAAATTTCATTTTTGCAGTAATTAAGCTCCCGTCTTGGCTGTCAACTTTTCTTACCTTGATTTTACCGTATTTTTTAAATTTAATCGTTTGATCTTCATCGTCATAATTTTTGTTGTGCGTTGCTTTTAATTCCCATTCACCATTATTGTTTTTACGGTATAAATCTTCACTAAAAGTAATACCTTCAACATGTTCAAATCCATTTACTTCAAAGTTCTCTGTGATAGTCATTTCAGTTGCTGTAGCGATAAATTCAACTTCTTTCGTCTGTACTACTTTTTTAGTCAATAAGTCTACTAGTTCTAATAATGCTTTATAGCTTTCACCCACAACTAAATCTTTCAATTTTGCTGTTTCCGTGATAATTTGTTTTGCTTTAGGTTCTACTAATTCTCTTACTTGTTGTCCTTCTCCGTGTGCTTTTGTTTGAATAACTGGCTCTGCTTCATTTTTAGCAGTAAATTGAATGACTTGTTTTTGCACTTCGATTTTTGCTTTTCTACTATTTTCTTTTGGCAAGAAGTATCCTTTAGGAGCTTCAACTTCAACCACTTCAACATCTCCATATTCTACCTTAGTAAATCTTGCAATACCATCTTGTCCTGTTTTTTGTGTGTCAATTACTTTTCCATCTTTTCTTAATTCAAATATTGCACCAGGTAATTTTAAATTGTTGTCGTGTTCTGCAACTTTTAATACTTCGATTTCACCGTAAATTTTATTATTTGTTAGGGTAAACTTAATTACTTCGTTATGATTTTTAATTGATACATTTTTAAATTCGTTCGATAATGCGTAATGCTCTAATGTTGCTTTTTCTCTTACTACATAATCACCATATACTAAATTTTCAAAGCGTGCAATTCCTTGCTCATTTGTAATTGCTGTTGCAACTTCTACATTATCTTTAAATAAAGCAAAAGTAACTCCTGGTAATACTTTTGTCGAATCTTCAGCGTCGACTTTTAATACTTCAATACTTCCTTTAATTTTATAGTTATTAAAGTTGTATTTATATGTTTTATTGTTTGCATCGACTTTTATATTTAAGACTGCTGGATTTAATCGATAACCTTCAGGAGAACTTTTTTCTGTGATAGTATAATTCCCATAAAGTACATCTTTAAATAATACAATACCTTGTGCATTAGAAGTTGCTGTCTGAATGACTTTGTTTCCTTGTTTTAATTCAAATACTGCTCCTGGAATTTTTACTGCTTGATTTTCACCATCTACTTTAAGAATTTCAATATTTCCTCTTACAATTTTATTGGTGAATTTAATACGTGTTGTTTCATTTGTTTTTAATTGCACTTTTTTAACTTCTGCACTTTTTACTAGATGTTTTGGTACTGATTTTTCTCTTACATAAACGGTAATATCTCCTCGATTCCATGTATCTTTAGCAATTCCATTTTCGTTTGTTGTAAATTCCCAATTATCACTTGAAAAATCTGGTTTTGTGGATTGTTCAAATACCACACCAGGAACAACATTTCCTTTTTCATCTACTTTTAGCACTTCGATATGTGCTGCTTTTACAACGTTAAATGTTACTCTCAATCTTAACGGGTCAGAAATACCAAATAATCCTAAAGTTTGACTTCCATTTTTTCTATAAACAACACTACTGTATTGCTTTTGTGGGTCTATATTTTTCTTAAATTGTACTCTCGTTGTATTAGCTGAATTAGTTGCCGTAACCTTTAACTGACTAGAACTTAATTTTTCAAATATGAATCCATCTTTATTTTCAAATTTTAGAGTGTCTAAAGAACTATTTGCATCAGTTAATATTGTACTTTCCTCAGCTTTTAAAGTTACTGCTTCATTATCAAAACTTGGTAATGTGTAGTATGTTCTAATCTTTTCATCAATTTCTGCTTTAAAGTCATTATATGCTGATTCATTTACTCCTGACGGCATCCCTTCATATCTTTTTAGTGAGAATTGTGTAGGATTAATCGTTTCCCACATATACTGCATTGTGAAAAAAGTTCTAACATCTCCTGGTGTTTCTTGATCACCAAAATAATTAATTAGAGCAAGCTTGTCTTTTAATTCTGGTGTATAGTAAGTTACATCATTAATATAGTTATACGTCATTTCACTTGGAAATTCCTCTTTAGTATAATATCCATCGTTCATAATCGTAGTAGGATCAATACACTTATAAATTCGCCCGTCTTCCCCTTCAAAAATTTCAGCAGTTGCCCATCCTCCATACTGAAGATAAATCTTACCCGAGAACAACTGTCTTTGCTTAATGACTAAACCATTTTCTAACTCTGCTGCTTTTACTTCAATTGCCATAGATAACAATTGATTTAACTGTTCATTTCCAGTATTAATACTGCTACCTATTATTTGTAATCCTGTTAAAATTAATAAGAACATCGATACAGTGATGAATACTCTTTTAAATCCTTTTTTCAAATTCTTCATAATTACCTCTTTTCTTTCTTACTTCTTATAGATTTCTTTTTAAAAAAAATCCTATTTTTTTATTGCTACTTACAGAGAGCAAAAAGGAGCATTTCATTCAAACGCTCTTTTATCTGATTATTTCGTTTTAACTGTGTCAAATCTTGACACATTCACAAATCATTATACCTTTTCTTCATCGTTGAAATTCCTTTCTTTAAAATAAAAAAGCAACTCATTTTAATAAGTTACTTTTTATTTCCAATTAATCGTCCAAGTTTGAGTTCCGTCTGAGTAATCAACAGTCCAAGCAGTCCATCCATGAATTTTTTTATTTAACTTTCTTTCTAATTCGTCCCATTTGTTGTCGTCATCTAAAGTCCCTTCTGCGTAATCTCTTGCTTCTTCATATGTACTAAATTCTAATCCTGAATTTCCTAACTGTCCTATTCTTTTTCTTTCTTTCGGTTTTGCAGGAGCTGGAGTAGGTTTCGTCTCTTCTTGTTTTGCTTCAGGAGCAGGAGCTGGTTTACTTTCTTCAGCTGGTTTTGAAGTTTGTACTTGAGGTCGAGCTTGTTGTTCGGTTTGATTACTAGCTGGAGCTGGCGCAGTAGAATTGCTTGCTGTATTTTCAGTCGGTTTCGTTTCTTCTACTTTCTGCTCTTCTTGTTTTTTCTTTTCTTCTTCCACTTTTGATTTTTCTTCAGCAATCATTTTTTCTACATTTATTTTAGCTGTATTTAAAGCTGTTTTAAGCTCGTTTTGGAATTTAACGATATTTTGTTCGTCTTTTTTCTCAATTGCTTCAGATAACTGTTTTTTAACTGCTTCTAGTTTATTTTTATCTTCAGTAGAAAGCTTGTCTAAATTTTCTACTTTTTCTTCTAATATTTTTTTAGCTTCTTCTACTTTTTTAGCTAAAGACTCTTCTTTTTGTTTAGCTTCAGCTGTTTCAACTTGCTTTCTACTGTCAACGGTTTGACGAGCATTGAATGTTAATACAATAGATCCAATTGCAACAATTAATACTGTAGCAATTCCAATAGCTACTGTTGCTTTTTTATGGCCAATAATCCAATCTCTAATTTTGTTCATTCTTCTTTTCCTCCATTTCTTTCAATTCTTTAATATTTTTCTCTATAATTTCTTCTAATTTATTTTCCATCTTTTTTTCCATTTCTTTTATGTGTCAGTCACTGACACAATAACTTTTACCAAAAATATTATATCACATTTTTCTTATTTTAATTTATTTTTTAAATAGTTTTCTATAAATTCAATTTTTTCTGAACTATTTTGAGTTGACTTAATTAATGCTCGATGTAATAAAAATAAACCGAAATTAAATAATACCAAACCAATTAAAAACACCAAAATCACAAAAATTAAAATCGGTATTTGATACTTAACCACTTTTAATACTTCTTGCATTTGCCAGCCTATTCGATATATAAAAAGCCCACACAATCCAAATGATATCAACATAGTAATCCATTTCAAAACTCTTACAATCGGAATTATAAATGTTTCTTTTTTTCTTTTCTTTCTTAATTCATTTACAATTAATTTCTTGATTTCTATTACAGTTAATTTATCTAAATAACTTTCCATAATCTGTGGATTTATTTTACCTATCAACAATAATTTCCACACAAAACTGTTTTTATCTAATTTTTTCATCTACTTTTCCACCTGCTTTTAAAAGTGGGCAAAATTGCCCACTTATTTTTTAGCTTTCTTTATATATTTTTTTCATTAATATAAGATTGAAATTCATCTGTCAATTCATGAAACGGAACATCTACAAAACCAGACTTAATCGTTCCTAAAATTTCGTTTTTTATAATATCTGATTTTTTAAACCACTCATAGTATTCTTCATTTCCACCATAATTTTTAATTAGTACAATATCGTTTTCGGTTTTAAAAATATTTTTCATATTTTCTCTTGTTAGAAACGGCTCATCAATACATACTGTAGCAATACATAAATATTCAAATTCCGTATTTAGCTCAGTAACTTTAATCATTAACTGATTAATACAATGATATCTACTAACCGCTATTTTTACTGCTTTTCCGTTTATTTCTTTTATCATTTCATTTCTCTTTCTAAAATGTGGCAAAATTGCCCACTTTTTATAAACCTTTTAATTGAACTTTTAATATTTCCATTTCAACTTTTTTCATTGCTTCTTTATCGCTTGAAATTAATTGATATTTATCAAAATCACGTTCTGTATTTATCCCTAGCATTAAATCAAAATTAACAAGCAATGTAACATTTAACTCTTGTGCGAATCGCTCAAGATAGTTCATTTCATCAACATTAAATTTGTGCGTTACAATAAATTCTCGTTTATAAATTTGATATGGATTCTGTATTGGGTATTGCTGCTATTTCTTCACTTGTTTGTACTTCTTCATTTTTATCTCTAGGTTTAAAATCTAGTATTTGAATATTTTCACTTATAAAACTAATTGTAGTTCGTTTTCCTTGTTCTGTTTCATAAATACTAGTTTCTACTCTTCCTTCAACTACAATTCTTCCACCCTTTACTGCATAATTTTTTATATATTTCGCATCATTTCCAAAGGATACAATATTAAAGAAATCTGCTGTAGATTTTCCATCTTTTTTAAATCTTCTATCTACTGCAATGCTAAATTTAGCATAATCACTTCCATTCCCTCTTCCAAAGTCAATCTCACTTGAAATTCTTCCTATAAATACAAATTTATTCATTTTCATTTTCCTCTCTTTCTAAGTATTCTGGTATTGCTATATCATAAATAAAACCTTTTGAATTTTTAAATTCTACATACTCTCTAGCACTTTCTATATCATAAAAACTTGCAATTAATGAATACTCATCATTCACTTTGTTTTCAAAATCTACAATTTTGTAACTTCCATCTTTGACATACTCTTCTAAATCAAAATCTAAATCTTTCATTTTTTACCTAGCGGGCAAAATTGCCCACTTTCTCCTTTCTCTCAATTTTTTCTTCTTTTAAAATAAATTCTTTACCAAGTGTTATCTGGTAATCAATAAAGTCTAAAGCATATCCTTTTTCATAAAATTCAGCAATAACTAATCCGTTTTTTAAAATTAAATATTTTATCATTCAACTTACTTCCTCTTCTATTTCATATAATTCTCTACACATGATAATGATTTAATTTCGACTCTTACTTAAAACCAAATACAAACTAAACAATATTGATGTTGATATAATAGCAAGTAACGTTACAGCTTTTATCAACAGGGTAGAACTAATTATAAATAATACTAAATTACAAAATATCATCCCTGTATAAAAAACAATATATATTGTTTTACTTTTTAATTTAAAATTAATTAATATTAAAAACATGAGAAAAATCTCAATACAAAAAATTAATCGGTTTAATAAAATCATTTCCTCTACCATATTCACTTTTTCTTTTCAATCTCATATAATTCTGTAATTTCTACTTTTAATACTTCCGCTAATTTCAATAATGTAATTAATGGTATGTTAGGCGTAATGTTCAATTCTATATTTACTATCGTTCTTGTTGAAACTTTTGATAATTCTGCTAGTTTTCGATAACTCATATTTTTTAAAATTCATATTTCTTTCAACTTAAATTTTAATTTCATTTTTTATTTCCCTAGCATTAAAATTTCATGAATTGCATCGAATGCACTTTTAATTTGTTTTATCTGTGCATCATCTAATTGTTCAATAATTGCTGATACATTCTCATTAATCTTGTCCAACTGATTTACGATTTTACTTACTTTTTCATTAGTTGATTTCTCTTTATTTTCTAAGTGGGCAATTTTGCCCACTTTTTCTTTTTCAGTTAAATAATCTTGTACACTTCTCTCACTAAATCCTGTTCGTGTAGCAATCCATTCTCTTTTTCTACACCACATTTTTTGTCCTTTTTTCTTGCGCTCATCATATTGATTTGAAAGTCTTTCAACTAATTCTATTTTTTGTTCTTTAGTGTATTGTCGATAAGCATTTGCATGCTCTAAAATATCTAACTCATGTAATTCATCTCTTACAATCTCAACCTTACATAAAACTGTTTCTATTTTTACTAATTTGTGTTCAATTAAGGTTCTAATTGCTCGATAACGACGCTCACCATCAATAATCATATACTTATCATTTTCAATTTCCTTTACTAATACTGGTTTTAACTGTCCTACTTCTAAAATGGAATACTTTAGTAACTCTATTTCATTTTGTGGGTAATGATTTTTATCATTTAAAATAATATCCTGATAATGAATTTCTTTTAGTTTATTTTTACTAATCTCTTTTTTAGAAATATCATTTAATAAATTATCTAACATCGTTCAATACCTCCTCCACAAACAACTCATAATCTTGCGCTACTGCACTCTTCTTATTTTCGATTACTACTCTTTGATTTAAAGTTGAATCTGTTACTGGTTTAGCTTGTGTTCGTATCGTCGTTTTAAATACTCTTCCTTTTAACTTTTCACTCACTTCTTCAATAATTGCTTTATCAATATTGTTTCGATTTCTCATTGTAAATAAGATTTTAAAGTCAATCTCTAAATCACAATTTTCAATGATTTCATTAATATATTCTACTGTATGCTTCATGCCCTGCAATGCAAATTGGTCTACCTTAATTGGTATAATTACTTCATTGGTTGTAAATAATACATTCGTTGTAAGTAAATTTAAAATAGGTGGGCAATCAATAATCACATAATCATAACTACTATTCATTAATTTAAAAGCTTTCACTAATCTATCATGTGTTGTAATAGTATTACTTTCTTTTAATTTCTTATCGGCTATGGCCAGTTTCAATGTTGCTGGTAATAAATCTAAATTTTCATATTGGGTATTTAATACTGCTTCATTAATCAAACTAGGCTGTAATAACACTTCACTCATATCTACTTTAATTTCTTTGCTACCTATAAACATCGCTGTTGTATTTGCTTGTGGATCTAAATCAACTAATAATACTTTAAATCCTTTTTTCACTAACCCTACTGCTAAATTATCACTTGAAGTGGTTTTCCCAACTCCTCCTTTTAAATTTAAAAAACTAATTACTTTCATCTCTTTTATCTAGTGGGCAAAATTGCCCACTTTCTCCTTTCCCAACATTTTTTATAAGATGTACAACTTATTAATCATTTTTTAATTCATCAATATTTTTCTTTTCTAATACTAAATAAGTATTCAAATATTCACTTCTGCTTCTAAAATCAGGTAATTCTTTTTCATCTAAAATATCATAATTCCTCTTCAATAATGATACTAATTCTTTAGACTCTTCTTCATTTTTATACTTTATTCTAACCTTTATCATATTAAGTACTCCTTATATTAATTACTACTAGGCAAAAAGGATGCCCTTCAATATGTCAGTAAAGAAGTATTATAATTAATTAAACATTTTTTGTCAGTGGCATTCAGGGGTCTTTTTCTGCCCTTATTGTTGCCACATTTATTACTTGTTGAATTAATTTTTGTATTACTTCTTTAAATTTGCTTTCTAATTCGATTTTGTTATCTACAAATAATGCTTTGTGCTCTCTAATATACTTTAAATCACGATACAATTGCCTTTCACTAATATTAAATAATTCGATTAGTTCTTGTTTAGTTATTTTAGGATTGCCCTGTATCGCCTTAAAAATACCCTTTAATCGCTTTATAGTTTTTTCAGTTCCCTTGAGCAATAAAATCTGTTTTATTTTATTACGTTCAAATTGCTGCTTTAACTTTACATCTAATTTATGACACCTTAGATACCTCATCTGCCGCATTTCTTCTTCAGTGAGCCCTAATTTAGCAATAATCGTATCTTTTGCTGTTGGATTTGGTAAATCACTTGGATTTGCGTTTTTAAATAATTCCTTATCCGTTAATGGACTTTTAAATTGTTCGTTTAATTTAGTTGCGATTCTCAATTCTTCAGTAAGACTATAATTTGAAAATCTACAACGTTCTCTAGCTAAATAAATCAACAATTCTCTATACCCATCATAAACATTGTTTTGATTTCTTAACTCAATCAAAATTTCAAAATCTTCTAACATCTTCTTAGTATTTTCTTTAAATCGTTTCGATTCAATTGCTTTTCTTCTCAAACTATTTTTATAAGACTGCTTTGCTGCTTTATATAACTCATTCTCTTCTTTAGTATATGGCAATAAATTAATAAACTTTTGAAACACATATTTTTCATCGTTATGCTCAATAATTCTAACTATTTCACCATTCTTACTATTCATTGTTCCTGGTACACGTATTACTTGTGTAACTAGACTTGCTTTAGCATCTGCCCCATATTCAACCAGATTACTTACCAATTGCTTGTAAATCGCTCTATAGATATTAGTGCATTGCTTCGGTGGTGGATCATAAATATTGAATATCACATATAATCCTTTTCCTGAATTGATTACATAATTTGGTTTCATTGGTAATTTATCTTTAAGCACATCATGATAAAACTCTTCAGAAGTTAAGTTCTGATAGCGTTCTAATTTATAAAAATCAAAGTCAATTGCAAAGCAATTCAAACGCCAAGTAGATGCTGTTTCACGTTTACGCATAAAGTTATTAATTGAAAAATATACATCTTCTTCAGCTTCAGTAACCGACTTCTTTACCTGATTTAAGAATTTAAAAAACTTAAATGGTATATCAAAAAATGCAGTCCCACTTAAGCTTTCTTCTAATTCATTAAATTTTTCTTTAGCTAAAGATATATCCCAATTTTTTAGCATTGAAATATACCCTAATCCGTTTGCATAAAATATATCTTTAAAAAACGACTCTATCTGTTCTATAGCAATACACCTCCTTTCTACGCAAAAAAGCAACCTAAATTTTTATTTTAAGTTGCTTCATTATTTATTCGATTGTTGTATATAATTCTTTTTAAAATCTTCAAAACTTTCGTTTGATTTGACTAATTCAATAAAATCATCGCCAATATTAATACACTGTTCTTTAGCGTAATAATAACATTTTGCACAATGTTCTAAATATTTAAAATCTACACACCTTTTAGAAATTGTATCATCTGGTAATTGATATTTTCTCAAATATAGATTATTAGCCTCTGTAGGTAAATTTTTTTTATTAACTTGTCGTAATTCGTAAGCTAAAAACCTTGCATATTTCATATTTTCTTCTTGTGTCAAATCTGTTCTAATATTAGCTATATCATTAATATTCAAAATTAACACGTCACTACTTTTAACAGGAAACATATAATTTAAATTAACACACGCAATTAATCTGTTTCTTTTATCATAGATTTTTTTAAAATCTATGCTTTCTTTCATTGTTAAGTGTCTGTCCTTTGGACTAGTAAGCTGTGTTACATAAGTTAAATCACCAATTGTAAACAACCCCACTAAAAAAGGTTTATATCTTCCTCCGTAGTTGTGATTTGGTATTCTTGAATCTATTTTCTTTAAATAATCTATAAAATGTGTATCTACTCTACAATATTTCATAATTTCTCCTATTAAAAAAGACGCATAGCGCCTTTCGATTTTTTACAGGATTCGTAACCTCTATATACAACGATTTTTTACAGGATTCGTAACCTCTATATACAACGATTTTTTACAGGATTCGTAACCTCTATTACACCATTATAATATCACATATTTTTTTTATTGTCTACTATAATGTTTAAATTTTATCAGTTCTAACTCTGAATTTTCATCATCTTGTTTCTTCTATTATTTAAGTATAGCTATAGCTACATTAGTTACACGTATTATTGTATCAGCAATAATACTCACTAGCTCTATTAAGTTGAACATCCCTCTTGTTATGATTACTCAAGTAATAGGTATATACTGATCCAATAGCTATTACTCTTTCATTACTTAAATAAGTATGATGCTTAATCAAACATCTAAATGGGTCCGATTCCCCTCATCTGCTCCATTTTTATATCTAGTATTACTACCTAATACAATTATGCTATATCTAGATTGAAATTACAAATTTAATTATCAAACAATCCAATAAATGGATTGTTTTATTTTTATTAAAATTTCCTACTAGTTTAAACCTTTTCATGATAAATACAGCCAAGTAAAGATTAGAATCATATCATTAAAAGTAATAAATAAACTATAGTTTTTTATTCCTCTTTCTT
>JBHALC010000070.1:0-11331 GCA_041827565.1 Erysipelotrichaceae bacterium | reverse complement strand
ATGTATAATACATATACATTTTGAACATCTTTAATTTCTATACTAGTATTTTCTTTTCCATCCACAATAAAATATTTACCATCTTTTTTACCTATACCTAAATTTACTTCTACAGGTGTATACTCATCATATTCATTATTCGATTCAGTATTTGATTCATTTTTCTTTTTATCAGCAATACTTTTTAAAAAGTTTGATGTTTTTGTATCTTGATTATTCAAAGTATTTTGAAATTTTTTTACTGTTTCTGCTTGTTCAACCAGCTTTTTCCTTTCAGATTCTCGTTGATTGATATTATTCATTCTTCTACTAAAACGAAGCCATGCTGCAACAATTGCAATAATTACAATTAAAACCCTTCCTAAAGTTTTTTTCTTCATAATCCTTCCTACTGTTCAATCACAAAGTAGAATTTTTTTCCTTTTTTAATAATACTATAGTTATCCACAATTGCATTATCTTTTGATACAATAATATCTTCTACTTTGTCTCCGTTAACTTGAATTGATCCATTTTGGATTAACTCTCTTGCTTCGCGTTTACTTGAAGCAATTTGAGCTTGAACTAACACATCCACTAAAGATAAGTTATCTTCTACTTTTACACTTGTATATTGTTGTAATGCACTACGAAGTTCATCTTTATTTAAATCTTTAATATTTCCTTTAAAGAAAGCCTCACTAATTCGAAGTGCTTCTTGTAAACTTTCTTCTCCATGAATAATGCGAGTAACTTCAGCTGCTAATACCTTTTGTGCTTCTCGTTTAAATGGCTCATTTTTAACACATTCTTCTAAGCGTAAAATCTCTTCTTTTTCCACAAATGTTAGTCGTTTTAAGAAATTAATTACATCTGAATCAGCTGAATTTAAGAAATATTGATATAGTGTATATGGACTAGTTGCTTCTTTGTCCAACCAAATATTTGCACCTTCTGATTTACCAAATTTTGTTCCATCTGATTTTTGAATTAATGGAGAAGTAATCCCAAACACTTTTACTTCATGTCCTAATTTTTTACGAATTAATTCTAATCCACTTGTAATATTACCCCATTGATCACTTCCACCAATTTGTAATTCACAGTTATAAGTTTCATATAAATGTAAGAAATCTGCTGCCTGTAAAATGGTATAAGAAAATTCTGTAAATGAAATTCCTTTATCTAACCTTGAAGCTACAATATCTTTATTAATCATGTAATTTACATTAAAATGCTTACCAAAATCTCTTAAGAACGTTAGTACATTGTGTTTTGATAACCAATCGTAGTTATTTACCATAATTGCATTATCATATTTAATAAATCGTTCTAAAGTTTTTTTGATTGAAATCACATTTTTAGCGACTTCATCTAAAGAAAGCATACTGCGCTCACTCGTCATACGAGGATCTCCGATACTTCCAGTTGCTCCTCCACATAGCGTGATTACTCTATGCCCAGCTTTTTGATAACGAGCTAATAATAAAATTTGTTGGAGATGTCCTACATGTAATTTATCAGCTGTTGGATCAAATCCACAATATAAAGTAATTGGTGTTTTTAATCTTTCCCTTAATCCATCTAAATCACTACAGTCTTTCACTAAATCTCTAAATATTAAATCATCTAGTAATTCCATTTTCTACTCCTTTGTTGTTGATCTTTTTGTGTATAAATATCCTAATTCAATATCTTTTTCAAAGTCAACTTCTTCTTCATTTTCTTCCCCATTCAATGCCAACATTTTAGTTAAAACACGCATTGCAACTGCTCCTAAGTCATATTGAGGAATTTTATATCCTGAAATTGGTGGACGAACCATCCCATTGTATTTTGTATCTAAAGCACAAATCACTTCTACTTGCTCCATTTTATTTGCTTCATTTAAAGAATTCACTACAGCAATTGCTTGAGAATCACGATAAGCAATTACTAAATCATGTGTATTTTCTTCAAAGTATTTTTTTAGATAAGTATACGAAGCTCTATGCTCTTTTGGAATATTAATAAACCCATTAAAACTTAATCCAGCTTCTTTAAATGCTTTACTAATTCCTTCATTCATAGATTCCATTACAATTGCATTTTTACGATCTTCAATTAATACAATGTCTTTTTTACCTTTTTCAATATATTTTTTTGCAATTTCATATGCCATTTTTTCAAATGAAATATACACATTTCCTATTGTGTCCCCTCGGTATGAATTCTTACCTACTGTTACCACAGGTAATCCATATTCTTGTAATAAGTTTAATTGTTCTTGCGTAAATTTATCATCAAAAATAATTGCTCCATCTGCTCTTGATTTAATTACTGCATCAATTGCTTCATTCATTGAGTTTAACCCTTCACTAATTGTATGTAGTGAAATGTTGTATTTATAAATTTTAGCAACATCTGTTAAACCACTTAATGTTTGACCAGTGTTATAAACACTATTATCTGAAATAATTAAGGCTATTGTTGTTGTTTTTTGTAATGCTAACCCTTGTGCAATTGCATTAGGTTTATATCCTAATCGCTTAATTACTTCTTCTACTTTTTTACGGGTATCTTCCCTAACAACATTAGACCCATTAATAACTCTAGAAACTGTTGCTAACGAAACTTCAGCTTCTTTAGCCACTTCATAAATCGTTATTCTTTTCATACTAGTTCTCCTTTTTAGTAAATATTTTCTTAAATGAACTTTTAAAATTTTTAGCCTCTTCACTTTGAATGATTTCTTGTATAAAAACCTTACTTTCATTCACTAGTGAACTTTGTCTAAATTCTCTAATTCCTTCTTTAATTTTATTAATTTTATGTTGTGTTTGATCTTGTTCAATAAAATCGCTAATTTTTTGTAATCCGCTTTTTGTAAGATTTAAAATCTTATCTTTATTCATTACGCTCTCCTAATTTTTCATTAATATCATGCAATATTTCTTTTTTCCTAAATAAATCTTTTCCTTTTTCTTGAACTTTAGTAACTGAATCACTAATTTTACCTGAAAATTCTTTGATTTTTTCTTTTGATTTTTCATGAGCATGATCAACAGAAACACTCATATTCGCAATTGATTTTGTTGTTGTAGATAATGAAGACAAATTCTCATCCAATAACTCTATTGTTTTTTCTAAGTCTTCAACTCGTTCTTTTGCTAATTTCATCGTATTTGCTACACGATGCAAAATAATAATGATATAAACTAATGCAATAAAAAATAGTACTGGTAATAAATAATTTGCAATTGAAGATATAATCTCAAAAAATTCATTTAATGTAATTGAATCCATTATTTCTCACCTCTTACTTTCTTTAATAAATCTCTTTCTTTAATAATTTTAAATAAAAATGCAGTTGTGTCCACTGTTGATTTTGACACAAAACGAATTAAATTCGTAAATAATGATTCCATTGTATTTGATATGTTTTTTGCAGAATTTGAAATTTGCTTCGTATTCTCTGTAATTTGGTTTGCATATTGAATTGTTTTTTCAAGTTCATTTGCTCTTAATTTTATTACTTTTAATAAATCAATAATCGTTTTAATTAAATAGGCTAAATAATAAATTACAATAATCCCACCTATTATTGACAAAATAATAAAAATTGTTGATAAATTACTCAATATTTCATTTAATTTCATTACTATGAATCTCTTTTACTTTATCTTTAAATTTATAGATATCTTTTGAACTCAAAAACACATATACTGCTTCTTGATTTTTAGATACTTTCACTGCACTATCTTGATCTTCTTTTTCTAAAAATTCTACATTACAATATTCAGCAAATGCTTTTCCACATAAATCATCTTCTTCAAATACAGTTTTTTCTGGAAAATCACTTATATAAGCTTTATCTGCTATTGTTAAAGCCTCTTTAAATCCTTCTTTAAAATAAGTAATTCTTGAAGGACGATCCGGTTTAAATATCGCAACTAATTTAAACCCTGGATATGCACTTCGTGCAGCATTTAAAGTCGCTTTAATTTCACTTGGATGATGTGCATAATCATCTACATAAACAAAATCATTATTTCTTTCAACATTAAATCTTCTTTTTGTACCTTTAAACGATACTAATCTTTCCCTAATTAATTCTGGGCTAATACCCATCATTAATAAAACACTTATACACCCTAAAGCATCATAAACAAAGTGTTTCCCTACTAATTGAATTTCAAATGTACCAATTAAGCGATCTTGGTAAATTACATCAAATATTGTTTTATCTTCTTTTTCAATAATTGAAGTAGCATAAACATCATTATTTGAATTTAATCCGAAATATAATACTTTATTTATGGTATTTAATTTTCGAATTTCATCTTCATCTCCATTTAATGCAACACCTATTTTAACTTGGTTAATAAATTTTTGGAAAGATTTATAATATTGTTCTTCCGATTTAAAATAATCTACATGATCAATTTCCATATTTAACACTACTGCAAAATTTGGATAATAATTTAAGAAATTATCTTGATATTCACAAGATTCAGCCACAAAATATTTCGCATCTTTCTCAATTTTTCCTGTACCATCTCCAATTAAAAAACCTCTTTTTAATGGCTCTAATACATGTGCAATCATTCCAGTTGTCGTTGTTTTACCATGTGTCCCTGTAACAGAAATACCATTATAATCACTAAGTAATTTAGCTAAATATTCAGTATATCGATAAACCTTGACACTTGGATTATTTTTCGCTGCTAAAACTTCTTCATGTGCTACATCAAAACTATTCCCCACAATTACAGTTTGATTATCTTTAATATTATTTTTAGAAAAACTAGAAATAATTACACCACGATTTTCTAATCCAACTTGAGTAAAAATAAATTTTTCAATATCACTACCACTAACCTCATATCCTAAATCAAGTAAAATATGAGCTAAAGAAGACATTCCAGAACCTTTAATCCCAATAAAATGATACATTTTACTCTTTCTCGCCTTCAAATAAAGAGAATTGTACTAATTCAGGTTCATTACTTTCTTTGCTACTTAGTAATTCTTCTAAACTAATTTCTTCCATTTCCTCTTCTTCATAAGCCACTACAACTTCTTCTTTTTTTGTTTGACCATACATTGGAGAAATTACATTTGAAAAACTAGAAGTCTCTTTTTTTGCAACAGTTGCTTTAGGTTTAGACTTAATCGGTTCTTTCTTTTGTGTTCTTCCAGAAAAAGGAGATAAAATTGTTTCAAATTCATAATTACCACTTTGAGTTTGTTTTCTTTCTTCAATTCTTTGTTTAACACTAGGTGTTAAAGTAAAAGTTACAGGTTTTGCTTCCACTTTTTTTAAATCTTGAATTACTACAGTTTCTTCATTTGATTCTATTTGAGATTCAATTACAGTTTTAATTTCTTCTGCTTTTTCATCTTTTACTTCTACTTCTAGTTCATTTGGTTCTTCTTCCACAAAAAATAAACTTTTTAATTTTTTAAACATATTTATACCTTCCTTTCTATTTTAAATTCACTTCCAATTTCATAAGAAGCATCTAGTTCTAATAATCCTTTTTTCATTTCAGAAATTAATCCTAATTCATAAGCTGAACATAACATTCCTTTTGTGGGGATTTTTAGTAAAACACTCTCACGAATAATCTCACCTTTAATAATTGCATTTTCTAGTGCAACTACCCCTATTAATCCTTCTTTCACATTACTTGCACCACATACAATTTGAATCACTTCTTTTCCAATATCAACTTGGCATACTTTTAAATGATTACTATGTGGATGTTCTTCTAATTTGGTTACTTTTCCTACAACTAAATAACTGTAGTCATCATGCTCTAAATTAGTATTTAAAAGATTATTAATCTTTTCTAAAATTTCTTTTGTAACTTCTACTTCTCCAGCTAAAGTTGCATCAAAATTTTCAATTTGATATCCTACTACTTCTTTTTGACTATTAAGTAAACTTGTATATTTATCGTTTTTTTCAAATTCTACTACTTTATCATCATTTAATCGTACTAGCAACATATGATTAAAGTAAGGCAGTGCATTTAATCTAATTCTCATACTACAGTTGCTAAGAATTGGTCAATTTCAGCTTCTGTTTTTCTAAGTCTTGACACAAATCTTCCTAATTCTTTTCCTTTTCCAACTGCCACAAAAGATGGAATTCCCATTACTACTAATTTTTGAGCTAATTCAATATTTTTATCACGATCTACATAATAAAAATCTGCATTACTATATTTTTCTATTAATTTAGGCATAAATGGCTCTATAAAACGACAATCAGGACACCAATTAGCAGAAAAGACAAGAATACTTACTTTATCAGATTCTACAATTTCTTCGAAATGTTCTAGTGATATTAATTCTGGCATTAAACTTTTCATTATCGATTTTCTCCTTTATATTTTTCAATTTTTTCTTCGTTTAATTTTTCAATAAAATTCATAAGTGCTTTTCTTGCACATTCATAATCATGTGTATCAATTACAATAGAATTTGTGTGTAAATTACGACCACAAATACAAACCGTTAATGTCGGAATTCCATCATTTGATTTATGAATAGCACCAGCATCTGTTCCTCCTGGTGAATAAAAATATTGTTGATCAATTCCTGCTTCTTGATTTAGTAATTCAAAATCTTGAATTAAAGTACGATTCGGAAGCATACTACGATCAAGGAAGCGAACTAAAACTCCATTTCCTAAAACTCCATTTGCTTTACTATCTCCACTTGCATCATTTGCAGGTGAACAATCTAATACAATTGCTAAGTCTGGTTGGATTAAATAAGCAGCAGTTCCTGCACCTCTTAACCCTACTTCTTCCTGAACATTTGCTCCTACATATAAATCAAACGGTAAATCTTTGTCTTTAAAATAATCTAAGACTTCAAGACCCATAATACATCCATATCGATTATCCCAAGCCTTTGATAAAATTCTTTTTTCACCTAAAAAACGAACTGGACCATCTACGACTAATGTATCACCAATATTTACCCCTAAATCTAATACTTCTTGTTTTGTTGTACAACCAATATCCACAATCATATTATCAATTTTCATTGGTACTTTTCGATCAGCATCACTTAAAAGATGAGGTGGAATACTACAAATTGCTCCTTCAACTTCTTTTAAATCACGAGTTAAAATACGAACTCGTTGTGCTAATAAAGTTTGTTCCCAAATACCACCAATTGGTAATATTTTTAGTGAACCATTATCTAAAATTTTACTAATCATAAATCCAACTTCATCCAAATGACCACTAATCATCACTTTCTTAGCATTTGGATTTTTACTTCTCTTCACTGCATAAACACTTCCTAAATTATCAAAAATAAGTTCAAATCCAAATTCTCTATAATATTTTTGAAGCGCACGAGATACTAACACTTCATTTCCACTTACACCAATAATTTGTGTAATTTCTTCAATCCATTTTCTTGTTTGACTATTTATCATATTTTCTCCTTACTACCATACGGTTAATTTTCACATTCTTATTAATAAATTTTTGTTCGTATTCTGTAATTGGATCATCTTTTTCACTCGATCTGAAATCAGTATCCACTTCAACTACTTCCCATCCATTTTCAATAAAAGAATTTAAAGAATATAAAAATAAATCATAATTATCACTTTTCATAATAATTACACCATTTTCTTTTAGTATTTTTTCATAATGACTTAAAAAACTAGAATGTGATAATCTTCTTTTATACGCTCTTTTTTTCGGCCAAGGATCACTAAAATTTAAATGAATTACATCTACCTCATTTTCATCAAAATACTCTAATAAATCAGCAGCGTCTTTATTAATCAATTTAAAATTTTGATTATCCAATTCTGACAATTTACACATTGCTAAGTAAGCAATTGAAGTGTTTTTTTCCATTGCTACAAAGCCAATACTAGGATATAACTTACTCATTTGATATGTATATCCACCTTTACCACACCCTATTTCTAAGCGAATTTCTTCACTTTTTAATATTTCTCTCCATTTACCACGGATTAACATAGGATCTTGAACCACTATTTCAGATGTAGATAAATCATCTTTTGCATTTGCAATATGTCTTACTCGCATTTTTTCACCTTAACCTTATCTTCATACTATATTTTATCATATTTTGAAAAAAAATGAAAGAATATAGTCATTTTTTTCATATATTATTTTAATTTTTTTCTTAATCCTAAAATTGCAATAGCACTAACTAATAACACCGCAATATTCACAAATACGTTTGTATTATCTCCAGTCTCAACATTAGCTTTATTTGTATCTGATGATTTAATTGTTTCAGATGGTTTTGTTGCATCTAATGGTTTAACTGTTTCATCAGGTTGACTTGGTTGTACATTAGGTTTCTCTACTTTTTTCACCAACGCAGTAAATAACGGTTGTAATTCTGCTACTAATGCATCTAATTCTGCTTGATTTAATGGGTTTGTTGCATCTTGTAATTTAGTATTAATTTCATCTAATTTTGCTTTTAATTCTGTATATCCAGATTCGTATTCATCTGCTACTAATGCATTAAATTTAGTTACTTCTGTATCTAATTGAGCTAATGATAATACTGGTGGACGATATACAATTGTAAATCCAGAGAATTTAGAAGTATTAAATGTAATTGTTCCTTCTCCTAATGTAAAGTCTGTAATACCTTCAATTGTTCCTTCATGATTATGCTCAATTTTTACTACTTCTTGATCTGCTTTTCTTGGAAGTGTTACTTCAACTTTTTGGTTTTAAGCAGGTTGAACTTTATTTCCGTCTTTAGTAAACGCAATTTCATAGCTATCACGAATATTGTTTCCTTGTTTTTTCTCAACAGTTAATGTAACATCATCACTTTCAAATGTTCCAGATAAGAACTTAGCTTTTACTCCATTTTCTTGTTTTTCAATTTCTACTCTTTCTTTTAATGCTGCATATGCATCATTCAACTCTTGTAACATTCCATCTACTTCTGCTTGAGTTGCATCTTCTGCATCAATTGTTTCTGCAACCATTTCTAACAATTCAGAGAAAATTCCATAAGTTTCTAATGTATATTTACCAATTTTCACATCTTTTAACTCATTGTAACGAGCAATTAAAGCATCTTTATTAGCTTGACGAGTCACAACTGTAGCTTTATATACATAAAACTCTGCAGCACTTGAGAATTCACCCATTCCTTCTTCACTCACAAATTTCACATAGTGAGCTTTTGTTTTATCAAATTCAATTGTTTTAGCTTTATTGTTAGACGGTAAATTACCAGATGATACTGGTGTATATTCTGTACCATTACTACTTAACTCAACACGGTATCTAGTAACAATACCATTTGTTTGTCCATCTTGTCTTGGTACATACACTAATTTTGTTAAATCGTATTCTTGTTGTAAATCAATTACAAACTCGTGTGGTGTAGTACCTGTTTTGTTCCAACGAGAATGCCAAATTGTTGATAGATTTCCATCTGCTGCAAAGTGAGCTCCTTCACTTGGTTCAAAATTATTTGCTGAAACACGATATTTTGATTGAGGAATCATATCAAAATCATATACCTCGCTAATTGCTACATCTACAGGGTGTTTGTATGTTCCTTCTGCAATTCCATTCATTCCTGTAACTGCTAATTTACCAAATTCATCCTCCTTAATTGCATATTCAAATGTTAAAGTATTTGTTCCAGAACCATTTACATACTTAGCAGTTTCTTGGAATCCACTTAATGATAATGCTAAACTAGCTTGTGAACCAACTAGTACTTTTTGATCAAAACGAATATTAATTTTTAATTTATCATTTTCTAATTTAGTAGATAATCCTACTCGTTTTGGAGAATCTGCTGGTTTATTTACTAATGGTGCTTTAATCCAGTTTAAATCTACTTCAACATAATTAATATCTAAATTTGCCCCTTCATATAAAACCCCAATATTTCCATTTTTAAGTTTAGTAATTGAAGAATAAATATATTCATTTGGAGTAATTACTTGAGAATGTGTAAATGTAATTCTATCCCCTTCTACTTTTCCAATTCTTAATGTTCCATTTCTTCTAGAACCTGTATCATTTGGATTAGAGAAAATAATTATTTCTTGCCCATCTACATCTCCATAGTGAATTACAGATAATTGACAATAAGGTTCAGCAATATCATAAGTTTCTAATGTATCATTCCATGTTTGACCAAAGTCTGTACTTGTAGCAACCAATACTTTTTTAATCCCAAAATTATTTCTCATAAATAATTTTAAATGTCCATTATTTAATTGAGTTACTTGTGATTCTGTAATTTCATATCTTGAATGATTTAAAGTTTAAGAATGAAAATTCCCATTTCTACCATCATTTGGAGATTCCCCACGAGTCCAATTTTTCCCATTATCATCCGAATAAATCACAGCTGAATTTTGTTTTCCATACGCATTTGTATAATAAATTGGGAATACTAAGCGACCATTTTTTAGCTGAATTCCTACTCCAGGTCCTGTTCCAATAAATCTCATCCATTCTTCCTTAACTTGATGGTTAATATTCTCAGGTTTTGACCAAGTTTGCCCATCGTCATCAGAATATGTAACCATAAGTATGCTGTTGCTGTTACTTTTAATGGTAACTCATCTGATAAATATTTCCAACTTTTTCTCCTGATTTATATAATGTTCCTAAATCTTTAAATGCATTTTCAAAATTTGCATTATCAGGCACTGTGTATTCTGTTACTCTATTATTTGAATCATATACTTTCCCATTTTCACGAATTGTATACACATTTCTACTTTGGTCAAACAATGTTAAATATTTTTTGCCTTCTACTTCTGTATATCCAGAATCACTCGCACCTAGACCGAAGAATCCTCCACGATAACCATCTCTACTATTTCCAACATGATTATCAGTAAACATATCTATTAACATAAAAATACGACCTGACTCTTTATCTTGCACCATACTTGGGTCAATTAAGAATGCAGAGTGTGCTAATCCAGCTGCTTCATTATCAACTAAGTCAATTACACGCTTCCCAGTATCCCAGTTTTTTCCACCATCAGTAGATTTTCTTAAGAATGCATCAATATTCCCCCAATCTGCTGCATGTTGATGGCGTTGATCAATTGCCGCTAATACTGTTCCTTCTTTTGTAGTTAATAAACTAGGAATACGGTATTTACGAGCATTTGCGTATCCATCCTGGAATAAACGAGTTGTTTCACTAATGTGTGATTGGGTTGGATCAACAATTTTTTCAAAATTATACTCAGTAACTGCATGTAATGCATTTACTGCAACTTCATCTAAAGCTTGACCATAAACATGTAGTCTTTCGATTGAACCATCAAATTGCGTATCAGAAGAACCAATACGAACT
>JBHALC010000069.1:0-9183 GCA_041827565.1 Erysipelotrichaceae bacterium | reverse complement strand
CGTATAGGGTCATTACTTAAAATATTAAAGAAATTATCAATTATGAATATTGATTTTGAAACAAAACTTTATTTAGAATCGTTTGAACCTAAAAATAAATTTCAAATGATATTTGGTAATTATTTATTAGATAAGATGAATATTGACTATGATTGGTATATATTCTTTAAAATGTTATTTGCAATTGAACCTGGTAATAATCAAAGTGATTTTATGAATTTCTTAGAAATTATGGAACAGTCTATGATTGATGAATATTGGTTTAAAACAAGTTTTGCTTTTTTACCAAAAGAAGATGCAGCATTTATCCAAAGAGATTTATTAGAAATTTTTTCAAGTGCATTAATTCATGAAAATTCCATTCAAATTGTAGCAGATGTAACTGCTAAAGAGTTGAATCAAATTTTTAGACAATTTGTGCTAGTAATTGAAATGGAATGTAGTAGTCATCAAGATTTTTTAAATCATAAAACAATGTATAAGCAAGATTGGCATAATATTGCAATACAAATATTAAATAATAATCAATAGGAGGAATAAAGATGGAATTAATACTAGCGAGTATGAATCAACATAAATGTGATGAAGTTTCTAAAATTTTGGAAGGCATAGAAGTTTTACCAATATCGAGATTTTGTAATCATTTTGATGTTGTTGAAGATGGTACAACTTATGAAGAAAATGCACTAATTAAAGCTAGAGCTGCATATCAAATTACAAAAAAAGCTTGTATTGCTGATGATAGTGGTATTAATGTTGTAGCATTAGACAATGGACCTGGTATTTATTCTGCTCGTTATTTAGGTGAAAAAACAGATTATAAAATTAAAAATCAGTCTATTATTGATATTTGTAAAGAAAAAAACGAATATCAAGCAAGTTTTACTTGTGTGATTGCATATATTGATCAAGATGGAAAAGAATATGTCTTTCGATATGATTTATTAGGGAAAATTGCTGCATCAATTCAAGGAGAACAAGGGTTTGGATATGATCCGATTTTTATTCCACATAGATTTG
Source organism: Erysipelotrichaceae bacterium (assembly GCA_041827565.1). Lineage (GTDB taxonomy): Bacteria > Bacillota_I > Bacilli_A > Erysipelotrichales > Erysipelotrichaceae > CAMCRE01. Next base: position 8,163 of record JBHALC010000069.1, on the reverse strand, counting down.
AAAAGACAATGGCTCAATTATATAGTAAAGAAAAAAATATGATTTCACATCGCTATCAAGCATTACAAAAATTACTAAGATTTTTAAAAAATGAAAATCAGATTCATATTGTACTATATCAACCAGAAATTCCACAAAATACTGGAAATATTATGAGAACTTGTGCTGCCACAAATGCAGTACTACATCTAATTAAACCTCTAGGATTTAAATTAGATGAGGCTAGAATGAGAAGAAGTGGAATGGATTATATAGACCATATGAAATATTATGTTTATGAAAATTGGGAAGATTTTATTTCTAAAAATCCAAGTTCAAATTATTATTTTCTAACTCGTTATGGAACTAAAGCACCAAGTGAATTTCAATATCCGATTCATGAAGATTTGTATTTTGTGTTAGGAAGTGAAAGTAGTGGTATTGATAAAAAAATACTAAAAGATCATTTAGATACTTGTATGAGATTACCGATGCAAAAAGATGCAAGAAGTTTAAATTTATCTAATTGTGCTGCAATTATTGCATATGAAGCATTAAGACAATGGAATTATCGTAATCTCTCATGTGAGGAAGTGATTAAAGGAAAAGATTTTTTAAAGGAGTTAAATTATGAAGAATAACAATAAATTAAACTTTATATTAGGGTTAATTGTGATTATAATTGATCAAATTACAAAATGGGTTACCGTTTCAAATTTAAGAGAATTTCAATCTGTAACAGTAATTGAAAATTTCTTTAACTTTACATTTGTGAAGAATACAGGTGCTGCATGGGGAATTTTTGATAAGAGCACATTATTGCTAACGATTTTTTCAATTGTGATATTAGGACTATTTGTGTATATGTACCGTACTTATAGAGATAAAACAACTCGTTTCTTTTTAGCATTAATTATTTCTGGTGCAATTGGAAACTTAATTGACCGTATTCGATTACAATATGTAGTAGATTTCTTTGATTTTAATTTATTTGGACATCGTTTCCCGGTGTTTAATGTTGCAGATATTGCTGTAAGCCTAGGTACACTGTGTTTAGTAGTATACTTATTATTTCAAGGTGATCGTAAATGAGATTAGATAAGTATGTTTGTGAAAAGTATCCTGATTTATCGAGAAATAAAGTCCAACAAATGATAGAAGAAGGGTATGTTCTTGTAAATGGAGAAGAAAAAAAATCAAATTATAAATTAAGAGAAGAGGATCAAGTTGAAGTTTCATTAATGCCAAGTGAGGAATTAGATTTATCACCAGTTGATTTAAATTTAGATGTGGCATATGAAGATAGCGATGTAATTGTAATTAATAAAGGAAAAAATATTGTTGTTCACCCAACAAGTACGAGTAAAGAGGTAACACTTGTACATGGATTACTACATCATTGTCAAGATTTATCCACAATTAATGGAGTTTATCGACCAGGAATTGTCCATCGTATTGATAAAGATACAACAGGATTATTAATTGTTGCAAAAAATGATAATGCTCATCGTAGCCTAAGCGAACAATTATCTAGTAAAGAGGTTTCAAGAAAATATTACGCATTAGTGCATGGTGTGATTTCAAATGATTTTGGAACAATCGATGCACCAATTGGCAGAGATATTCATGATCGTCAAAAAATGTGTGTTACTGCTAAAAACTCTAAAGATGCCATTACTCATTTTAAAGTGGTAGAAAGATTTAAAAATTATACATTAGTAGAGTGTAGTTTAGAAACAGGAAGAACACATCAAATTCGTGTACACATGCAATATATTAAGTATCCAATTGTGGGAGATAGTAAATATTCATATCGTAAAACTTTGGATACGAATGGGCAAATGTTACATGCATTTGAACTAACATTTACTCACCCAGTAACTAATGAAAAAATAATAGTAAATGCTCCTTTACCACAATATTTTTTAGATATTTTAGAGGAATTGCGTCGTGAATAAAAATCAATTGAGTAAGTTGATTCGCTTCTTATTTGTTGAAAAAAAATACGGTATAAAAGAAATAAATAACAATGAAATATGGTTATTAAAAATAGGGTGTGATTTTCCGATTATTTGTGTAGTTTTAAATGAAAGAAAAGATAAAAATTACTATGAAAAAAAATACCAGGAATTTGCGATGCTATTAAAAAGTGAACAGCCTTTACTATTAATTAATAGTAAAAGTTTAAATGAAAAATCTTATGCATATCAAGAGGGTTTAGAAAATACATTTATCCAAGAATTATTTTTAAGAGAAAGTTATCAAGACAATATTCCGGATATTATGCTTGGAATATTGCAATATCGTTTTAAAAGTAAACTCGGTTTTATTCGATGGCTAACTTTATTCATTGGATTTACTTCATTAATTATGTTGTATATAGCGTTCTATGTTGTAGGAGATCAACATCAGTTTTTATTAGGTGGATATTTTAGATTTGCGATGTTAAATTGGAATGAATTTTACCGATTTATCACGATGCTATTTAGTACAAGTAATCCTTTTTTACTGCTTGTTTATTTAGTTATTCTTTACTATTATGAACCAGTTTTCACGATTGAATATAGTCGAAAAAAATTTGGATTATTTATTGTTTTAAATACCATAATTTCGAGTTTTCTATTAATGGTATTAAATATTGAAGTAATTCAAAGTGGATTATCGAGTTTGATAATGAGTTTATCTACTATTACTTTGATTAAATTTTATTATTTATGGTTTAAATATCCAGGTTTAAGAAAACCGTTTGCATACCGTTTTACTCTTTATCATTTTGTAGTTTTAGGATTTGTGCTATTTAATGATATGATGGCAGGAATTGTGGGAATTATAATTGGGATATTAAGTGGATTTTATGTTATTGCTAAAGATGATTCAGTATTATTTAAAAATTATCTTATTTCTATTTTAATATTGATTCTTTCTTTAGGTGCAATATCTATTAAATCATTTGAAAATAAAGAGATTAATAGAGAAGTAAAAAGACAATTTAAAAATGAAATTATTGAAAATGAATTTTATCAGTATTATCAAAATAAAATAAATAAATTGGAGAAACATTATGAAAAATAAAATTTTAGATTGGGATACTTATTTTATGGCCATGGCACATTTAAGTGCTAAAAGAAGTAAGGATCCTTCAACACAAGTTGGAGCAGTAATTGTGAATAGTAAAAATAGAATTGTGGGGATTGGATATAATGGATTTCCAAAAGGATGCCATGATTTAGAATTTCCTTGGGAAAGAGAAGGGGAATTTAAGGATACAAAATACCCATATGTTGTTCATGCAGAATTGAATGCTATTTTAAATGCGAATCAATTAGTACATGGCTGTACAATTTATGTTTCATTATTTCCTTGTAATGAATGTGCGAAAGCAATTATTCAATCTGGAATTACTAAAATTGTGTATGAATCAAATAAATATGAAAAAACAGATGCGGTACAAGCTTCAATGCGTATGTTAAAAGCAGCAGAAGTAGAACTGGTGCATTTAAATAAAAAAGTAGAAGTAAGTGTAGAAGTAGAGGAGCAATAAAGATGAATATTATTTTAATCATTGCCCTAGTAATTGGATATTTACTAGGAAGTATTCCTTTTGCCTTAGTAATTGGAAAAGTATTTTATAATACTGATATTCGCCAATTTGGATCTGGTAATTTAGGAGGAACAAATACTGGACGAGTATTAGGAAAAAAAGCTGGAATTACAGTGATGGTACTAGATATATTAAAGGTTGTTTTAGCTGCAACAATTATTTATTTTGTTGATAGAGAATATTATTTATATGCAGCATTAGGAGCTGCAATTGGGCATTGTTATCCAATTTTTGCTAATTTTAAGGGTGGAAAAGCAGTAGCAACAATGTTTGGATATTTATTGTCTATGGCTATTTTTAATGCAAATGCACTTGATTTTTTATTACCATTAGGTTTCTTTGTTTTAGTGCTATATTTATTTAAAATGGTCTCATTGTCTAGTGTATTGATGTCCATTTTTACTTCAGTTTATGTATACTTTAATCATCCTTTTATCTATTTTATTGCAACGATGATTTTTGCGCTATTGATTATTTATCGTCATAGAGATAATATTAAACGAATTATTAATAAAGAAGAGAAAAAAATTACATGGATGTAAAATTTTATAAACGATTAAGCTTATTTGTTATAGGATTATATTTATTAGGACTTGGAATTAGCCTTACAATTCAAGCAGCATCTACTTTAGGAATAGGTGCATGGGATGCGATTAATACAAGATTAAACCAATTATATCCTATCTTTACTATTGGAAATTATTTAATTATTGTGGCTATTTTCGCATGCCTTTTAGCAGGATTGATTTTTAAAGAATTTCCTAAGATTTACTATTTAATTACTGCATTTTTATTAGGATATTCAGTTGATTTAAATTTATTTTTATTAAATCAGTTTTTTAGTAATGTAAATCATTATGTCCTATTCATATTTGGATTAATTGTGATTGCAATTGCTACACATATTTATTTAGAATCAAATTTAATGGTTTCACCATTAGATTATTTAATGAAATCGATTATGCATCGATTTCAATTGAATATTGGTGTTGCTAAAATTATTGTCGAAGTAATTGCAGTAGTGATTGCTTTAATCCTTCAAGCACCACTTTCTTATGGAACCATTATTATAATGTTTGGGCTTGGACCGTTATATGGATTGAGTGAAAAGCCAATTAAAAATCTAGTTCAAAATTATTTAAAATAAAGCTGTAAAAAGCTTTATTTTTATTAATTTAATAGCTAAAAATCACAATTTTTGATATAATAATTTAGATTGAAGGGAATGATAATTTTGAGTAATAATTATACTGGAGAAAGTATTCAAATTCTAGAAGGATTAGAAGCAGTTCGTAAAAGACCTGGAATGTATATTGGATCGACAGATGCAAGAGGGTTACATCATTTAGTGTGGGAAATTTTAGATAATTCAATTGATGAAGCATTAAATGGATATGGAAATAAAATTGATATTATTTTAGAAACAGATGGAAGTATTACAATTAAAGATGAAGGGCGTGGTATGCCAATTGATAAACATGCTAGTGGTAAAAGTGCTTTAGAAGTAATTTTCACAATACTTCACGCTGGAGGTAAATTTTCAGAAGCAAGTGGATATAAATCGGCAGCTGGGTTACATGGAGTAGGAGCTTCGGTTGTTAATGCTTTAAGTAAATGGGTTAAAGTTCAAGTAGCTCGTGATGGAAATTTATATGAAATGGTATTTTCAAATAATGGAGAAGAAGTAAGTGAATTAAAAAATCTAGGTAAAACAAAAGAAAAAGGAAGTCGAGTTTCTTTTTTACCAGATAAATCTATTTTTTCAACTACTCGTTTTTCTTATACTACAATAATTGAGAGATGTCGAGAAAGAGCTTTTTTATTAGCTGGACTTACAATAAATGTGATTGATTTAAGAAACCAAAAACAAGAGAGTTTTTGCTTTGATGAAGGATTACCTGCATTTATTGATTATTTAAATGATGGTAAAGAAGTTTATCATCCAGTAGCATATTTTAGTGGTGATGTAAATACGATAAAAATTGAATTTGCATTTCAATATAGTGATACATATAATGAGCATTTATTTTCATTTGCGAATCTAGTTCGTACTAGTATGGGTGGAAGTCATGAAACTGGATTAAAAACAGCATTTACGAAAGCATTTAATGACTATGCAAGAAAATACGGATTTTTAAAAGAAAAAGACAAAAATTTTGAAGGAATTGATGTTCGTGAAGGGGCAACGATTATTGTGTCTGTTGGAATTAATGAGTCTATATTACAGTATGAATCACAAACGAAAGAAAAATTAGGCACACCTGAAGCCAAAAGTGCAGTAGAAAATTTTGCTTATGAAAAACTAAGCTTTTATTTAGAGGAAAATAAAGAATTAGCAACGTTATTAGTTCGTAAAATTCAAAAATCAGTAATTGCTAAAGAAGCAGCTCGTAAAGCTCGTGATGATGCACGAAAAGGAAAATCGAAAGGAAAAGAAAAAGTAATTTCTGGGAAATTAGCTGCTGCTGGTAGTAAAGATCCTCGTAAAAAAGAATTATATATTGTAGAGGGAGATTCAGCAGGAGGAAGTGCTAAATCAGGGCGTGATTCAAAATATCAAGCAATTTTACCATTAAGAGGAAAAGTTTTAAATAGTGAGAAATCAAATTTAGATGCAATTAATAAAAATGAAGAGTTAAATACTTTAATTTATGCAATTGGAGCAGGGATTACAAATGATTGTAATGCAGAAGAAAGTAATTATCACAAAATTATTATTATGACTGATGCTGATACAGATGGGGCGCATATCCAAGTATTATTACTAACATTCTTTTATCGTTATATGCGTGATTTAATTGAAAAAGGAATGGTATACATTGCATTACCACCATTATATAAAATTTATAATAAAAACCAAAGTGTATATTGCTTCAGTGATGAAGAATTAGAACAACAAAGAAAAAAATTTAAAACTGCTTACTCATTACAACGCTATAAAGGGCTAGGAGAAATGAATGCAGATCAGTTATGGGATACAACAATGAATCCAGAAACAAGAACATTAATTCAAGTTCGTGTTGAAGATTTCTTAGAATCAGATAATCGAGTAAGTGTGTTAATGGGTGATAAAGTAGATAAACGCCGTGAATGGATTGAAGAAAATGTAAGTTTTACATTGGAAGATGAATTTGAAAAGGAGTAGGAAATAATGGAAGAAAAAAATATTTTAAAGCAAAATTTAACTGATGTTATTTCTGAACGATTTGCTCGTTATGCAAAATATATTATTCAAGATCGTGCATTACCTGACGCTCGTGATGGATTAAAACCTGTTCAACGTCGTATTTTATATGCGATGTGGGAAGATGGAAACACTTTTGATAAACAGTATCGAAAATCAGTAAAAAGTGTTGGGCTAGTTATTGGGAATTATCATCCACACGGTGAAATTAGTGTTTATGATGCGATGGTTCGTATGAGTCAGAATTGGAAAACAACGACACCATTAATTGATATGCATGGAAATAATGGATCTATGGATGATGACCCTGCTGCTGCAATGCGTTATACAGAAGCTCGTCTATCTCGATTATCTTCGTATTTATTAAAAGATATTGAAAAAGATACAGTATTATTTGCATATAATTTTGATGATACAACTACAGAACCTACGGTATTACCATCTCGTATTCCCAATTTACTAATTAATGGGATTAGTGGAATTGCGGCTGGTTATGCTACTAATATTCCACCACATAATTTAAATGAAGTAGTGAATGCAGCAATTTATCGTATTCAACATCCAAAATGTAGTTTAGATGAATTAATGGAATTTGTGAAAGGACCAGACTTTCCAACTGGTGCAATTATTCAAGGAATTGATGGGATAAGAGATGCATTTGAAACAGGAAAAGGAAGAATTGTAGTTCGAAGTAAAGTAGAGTTTGAAAAAGGAAAATCAATTAATCAATTAATTATTAGTGAAATTCCATATGAAGTAATAAAATCAAAGTTAGTTCAAAGAATTGATGAAATTCGTGTTGCAAAAACAATTGATGGAATGTTAGATGTTCGAGATGAAAGTGATCGTAATGGGTTAAAAATTGTGATTGATTTAAAAAAAGAAGTGGATCATGAATTAATCTTACAATACCTATATAAACATTCAGATTTACAAGTTTATTATAATTATAATGTTGTTGCAATTGTGGATAAAGCTCCAAAGCAAATTGGATTATGTGAAATGTTAGATGCATTTATTGAGCATCGAAAAGAAGTTGTTTATCGTAGTTGTGCCTTTGATTTAAAAAATGCCCAAGATCGTATGCACATTGTAATGGGGTTAATAAAGGCAGTTGATGTTTTAGATGAAATTATTGCAATTATTCGATCATCTAAAGATAAAGCAGATTCTAAAAAACGATTGATGGATTATTTTGACTTTTCTGATTTACAAGCAGAAGCAATCGTAACACTTCGCTTATATCGTTTATCTAATACAGACATTACGAAATTAGAAAAAGAGATGGATGAGTTGGAAAATACGATTATCTATTTAACTGAAATTTTAGAGAATCCAGTTCGTTTAAATAAGGAAGTTGTATCGCAATTAAAAGAAGTAAATAAAGAATTTGTGGTTG
>JBHALC010000068.1:0-8525 GCA_041827565.1 Erysipelotrichaceae bacterium | reverse complement strand
CTGCTGCTACGGTATCTACTGAAATTACAGGAGATGCTGTAATTAGTGGAAACTTTACAAGTGAATCAGCAAAAGAATTAGCTAGTTTAATTAATGCTGGAATCCATGATAATGTAAGCATAATTCCTAATCTAAACGAAAATTTAGAATTATGCAATGACAATTGAATTTTAGGTAATTTAATTACACCTAACTCTTTTAGTGCATATACCACGATCAACATAATAATCACATGACGATATGTCATAAAGTAAGATAACGACAATACCGTTGTTCTAAATATAAATCCTAATCCAACTAAAGTAAAAATAATTCCCAATCCAATAAAAATTAAAATTTTTCTTTTAATTACTCCCTCCTGAATATACATCACATAGAGGGGAATCATAAAAGTAATACATGGGGCAACGATTGAAATGAACCCATTTATTTAATAATGCTATACTATAAATCATATCTAATCTACCTATCTTAGTTAGATTAGATATTATTTTTTTTATAAATTTGAAATAATATGCTTAAAACCTATTTTCATTTGAAAATAGGTTTCTTAATTATTTATTAATTGTGCTTAATAAACGATTGATTGATTCTTGTGTTTTATCAATGGCATTATTTAGAGGTGTTGCTACTTTTTCTTCTATAACTTCTTCTGTTTTCTCCACAATTGGACTTTCTTCTACTAAATCAATTGTTTTGAAAGCTTGTTCTGCAACTTTTTTTACTGGATCTGCAATCCCTTTTAAATATTTTTTACCATAAGATTGAATATTTTCTTTTGCAACTTCATATAGTTTTTTGCTATTTTCAACTGCTTCGTTTACTTTATCAATTTCTTCTTGGCGTAAAGATAATTCTGAAGTTACTTTTTCAAACTCTTGAACTCCTTCTTCTAATTCTTTTTGAATCGTTGTTTTTAATTCTTCTAATTCTGCAATTTCGTCTACATTATTATTTGCTTTTGCGCTTAAAATATCATGTTGTGCACGAACATAACTTTCTTTCAACAATGTATAATAACTTGAGTAATCTGTTAAATATTTTACTTCTTCTTCTAAATCAAATTGATCGTCTAATGCTTTTTGATATTCACTATGTGTTTGATTAAATACCTCTAAATCTAATGAAAGATTTTGCTTTTTAGCTTTTAAAGATTTTTCAATTTTATCTTTATTTTTAAATAAATAATACCCTCCTGCTGCAACTGATGCTACTACTGCTGTCGCAAATAATTTTTTAAATAATCCCATAAATGATTCCTCCTTTGTCTATATTATATACTATTTTTTAAATTTACTCAACCCTCTTTTATACAAAATGAAAGACTTCTTTTTAAGAAATCTTCCATTTTAAATGATTAATATGACTTTCTTTTTCTTAAAACTAATAGTGTGATACCAGCCCCTAGCATCAATAATATCATCATACTTGTAGAATATCCTGTTTCTACCGTGTTTTTTGTTGGAGAAGTAGATTGATTTACTTCAACAACCTTTTTCTCATCAGATACTAATAAATAAGGTGAGAATTGATTATTTTTAAATACAACCTCATTCCCTACAATTTGATATTCTACTTTTCAAGTTGTTTATCTTTATTAATATGGTATAAATTAAATGGTTTAGATAAATCAATTTTCTTCGGTTGAATTATCGCTGTTTTTAACTGATTAATACTCAATATTCGATCTGGATTATTTTCATCCACAAAATAAACATCTAATAACTCATAGTTAAATTGACTAATTCTTTCAATATCATTTTGATTTAAAACTTCATCTAATTTTAATGTTTCACTAACCTTTTGAATTAGTTTTGTAGTTGTGTAAGTTAGATTAACTCTATTTCTTACGTTTCCAGTAAATACTTTTGTTTGTGTATTTGTTTTGTGGTTTGTTGTGATTTCGTATTCTGTTTCTTCTGTACCATTGATAACATCTACTACAATTTTTTCTTCACCATTCTCTACAACGATGTCATTTTTTTGCACTGAACTTTCTAATTCTTCTATCTCCCATACTTTTTCACTTGTAACGATTTTTTTCGTTCCAGTAATGATTTTTTTAGGATGTGTTGCAATATGATTTCTAGTATTTCCACTGTATGTTCTAACTACATTTAAAGTTCTATGATTTGTGATTACTTTTACTTCTTTTTCAATACTTCCAGGAATAGCCTCTACTACTTTTGTTTCATCTTCAAATAATAAATCTAAAGTTTCATTTACTACTTCTGTACTATTTAACACTTCACTTTCCCATTCAAAACTTGTTGTTTCAACTGGTTTTGTTCCTTTAATAATACGTTTTGGTTTTGGTGCTACTTCATTTCTCACATTTCCTGTATGTTCTCTTGTTACAGCAGATGTTTTATGGTTTGTTGTAACTTTTACTTCTTTTTCAATACTTCCTGGAACAGATGGAATTTCTTCAATTTCATCAATAAATTTCGTATGATCTTCTTCATTTACAACTTCCGTTGTTGTTAATACTTCACTCTCCCACTCTAATGTTTGAGAAATTGATATTTTACTTCCTGTAACTTTTCTTTTTGGCTTAGCTTCTACTTCATTTCGTTTATTTCCTGTAAAATGTTTTTCAACTGTATTTGTTTTATGATTTGTAACTACTCGATATTCTTTTTCTACTGAACCTTTTTCACCTGCAAATTCTCTTACTTCATCATCAAATAATTGATCACTTGTTTCTTCTAGTACTGTATCTGGAATTGCAATTTCTTCACTAACCCATTCTAAAGTTTCTGTAACAACTGGTCTTGTCCCTTTTTTTACTTTTCGATTAATTGGATTTGTAATTTGTGTATCTCTTAATGTTCGTGTTTGCTCAATACCATTTTTATAAGTTACATCAAAAATTTCTTTTTTCACCCCTTTAGTACCTGGAGTAACTTCTTCGATTTCACCTTCAAACTTAGTATTATCATTTTCTTCTTCTAAGTTAAAATCTAATTCTGTTTCTTTTTGATTTCTTCTTTCACTTCAATATGATCTAAAGTGCTCTCTTTCCCACTTGCACCATATACTGCATTATTTTCTAATAAGAACCCATCCGTACTAGGAAATTGACGGTTATTATTGTTAAATAAGATATGTGTATTTCGAGTTAACCATTCACTACTAATTTTAATACGGTATTTATCTCCTACTTTTTCAGTAACTAATTTCCCTGGCCATTCACCAAATACTTTTGGTGCTTCTACTGGGTTTGGAACATATGCATATACATAAACATCTTGCCAATTATCTGGGTTTGTGAAGTAAATATAAGCTTCTTTTGTTTCGTTTTCTTTAAAGAAACGATAAGTTCTTCCCGTTACTTCTCCTTGACGGTATCCTGTTACTTTTAAAGTATGTAAACTATTTTCTTCAAATAAATCTCCAACTTTAATTTTATCTCCATCATTAAATATTACAGCATTGTCCCCATCAATTTGATATTCAGCTTTATCTAAATTATTTGTTTTTTGTAATGTTAGTTCTAATTCCTTCGTATTAAAGTTATTTACTCTTTCAGGCTCATACCCTTTAACCCATGCATCTATTTCTGGTGTAACTACATTATTATAAATAATTGAAACACTTCTTCCTTTTAATGTTCCTTTTAATTGATTGCCTTCAACATTAAATGTATTTGTAGTATTGATTTTATCTTGATATGTTCCACCACCTAAACGAGTTTCAATGCTAAACTGTGCATCACTATCTCCTAAATTTACTAAGATTGCCCCTTTAGTTCCGCGTTCAATCATAACTAATTGTGTGTTATTATTAATTTGGCGTAAGTACTCATTTTCCCCGTTCATTGTATTATGGAAAATATTATTCTCTCTAATTGTTGGGTGATAATATAAAATCACTACCTGCACTTCCTAGACGCATTGTAGCATCAAATTGTACTGGTTCTCCTCCACCTTTTGGACGCGAGAAGAATAATGGTGTTCCTTGGAAACGACCTGCAACTAATGCCCATCCTAAAATAATATCTGTATCACTCATCCATACTGACTCTTTTGAAGTATTTGCATAGTTATCATGTGACTCTACCCAAGTTACTAATTTGTTTGGTGCAACATTTGTATTGAAATTCATAATATTTCCTGTTGGAATTGATTTATGTTTTAATCCTTCTAAAATCGTTTTTCCATAGTTAGAAGCTGTAATACTCATTAATTCAGCATATTTTTCATCTCTAGATGCTGCATCAGTTAAGATTTCTCCGTATTGAAACTCAGAACCATTATTTAAAATTACATTCCAAAAATCACTTGTTCCATCAATTGGATATTCTTGAGGAATTTCAATATGTTTAGCAGCATCATATCTAAATCCATCTGCTCCTAGTTCTACCGCTTTTTTTAAGAAGTCTAATTGAATTTTTTGAACTTTTGGATTTTGAGTATTCATATCATAAAGACCTAAAAGTGCATTTTGTGTAACTTTTTTACGATTTCCCCAGTCACCATCTAAAATCCCAGCATTTCCATGTGTCCAATTTGGAATATTTTTAATCTCATCTGAAACTAAACCTAAAGCTTCATCTGTTGTTGTATGGTTTAATACCGCATCAACAATAATACGAATTCCATGTTGCTCAGCAATTTTATTCATTTCAATAAAGTCTGCTTCACTTCCTAATTGATAATTTCCGATTGTGTATGCTGCTGGTTGATAATGGAAGTACCAATTTTCAAATGATAAATCTCCATTTTTCCCTTCTATTACTTTATTAATTGGAGAAGTTTGAATACTAGTATATCCAGCATTTTTTATCTTTTCCATATTTTCACTAATTGCTTTAAAAGACCATCCCCATGCATGTAAAATAACACCATCTTTCATGTCTTTCGTCTGTAAAATTGGGCTTTGAGGTAAATTTTGTTCTTCTGCTTTTACAACAAATCCACTACACGCTAATATTAATACTAATAATATTAGTTTAATTTTTTTGTTAAAAATTTTGTCATATCTATAATCCTCCATATAATATTATAGCTAAAATACCATTTTATTTAAAGGGCTTTCTTGCGAAATAAAACGAAAAAGTGTATTATTTGATTATAATATAAAAAGTTATCTTTCGATAACTTTTTATATTCCAATTTCTTGAATAATATCTTTTAATATCTTTTTTGATTTTTCTAATTTTTCAATTTCTTCTTCACTTAAATTTGGACAAATTTTTAATACTTGACCATTTCTCCCAACAATATTCGGTGCTGCATAATATACATTTTCTAACGAATTATATGTTGAAACAGTTAAAATTGAATTTTCATCTCGTAAAATTGCTTCTACAATTCTTTTAACTGCTAATGCAACAGCATAGTTTGTATACCCTTTTCTTGAAATAATATTGTACGCTGAATTCTTAACTTCTTGATAAGCTCTTTCTTTCAATTCATCTGTATCAATTCCTTCTCGTAAACAGAAATCATCTAACCCTAAAGACCCAACATAAGCATGACTCCATACCGGGAACTCACTATCCCCATGTTCACCAATAATATGCGCGTGAATATTACGTGCATCAATATCAAATTCTTTAGACAATACATATCTTAAACGAGATGAATCTAATACTGTTCCACTTCCAATAACTCGACTAGATGGTAATCCACTTAATTTGTAAGTAATGTAAGTTAAAATATCTACCGGATTAGCTACTACTAATAAAATCGCATTTGGTGAATATCTTACAATTTGAGGAACAATTGATTTAAAAATCTCCACATTCTTCTTAACTAAATCTAATCTTGTTTCTCCAGGTTTTTGTCCAGCTCCAGCTGTAATAATTACAATATCACTATCTTTAGTATCCTTGAAATCTCCTGCTTGCATCTCAACTGATTTCACAAAAGCTGCACCATGAGCTAAATCCATGATTTCTCCTTCTGCTTTTTCTTTATTCACATCTACTAATACAATGTGAGATGCTAATCCCGATTCCATTAAAGTAAACGTAGTTGCAGAACCTACAAATCCTGCCCCAATCACTGAAATTTTATTTGTTTTGTTCATGTAATTTCTCCTCTATATCTTTTTCAATTTGACTTCTGTAGTCTTCTTGTATACTATAATATTTTATATCAAATTGATTATTAAAGAAAGTATATTGTCTTTTAGCTAATTGTCTAGTATTTTTCTTAATATGTTCTTTTACTTCTTCAAGTGTCTGAATTCCTAAATAATAAGGTTCAAACTCTTTATAGCCTATTGCTTTCATGCTTTGAAGTTGAAATACATTTTCTTTATAAATTTCTTGCATTTCCTCTACTAAACCTTGCTCAAACATTAAATCTACTCTCTGATTAATTCGATTATATAAATAGGATCGTTCTGCATTTAATCCTATTAAAATTGCATCATAAATCATTTTATGTTCTTGTTTTGCTATTCGATCACTTTTCTTTTCACCACTATGTGCCATTAATAATGCTCTAATCAATCTCTGACGATTATTTGGATGAATTGTGTCTGTAGCATTAAAGTCAATTTCACATAACATTTGATATAATTGTTCTGTTGATTTTTCACTTAAAAGTTTACGATAATTTTCATCGATCTCTTCTTCATGGAAAACATAATCATATAACAAAGCTTTAATATATAACCCTGTTCCTCCACAAATAATCACATTTTTACCTCTTGATAAAATATCTTCAATATATTTTCTTCCAACTTCTTGGAATACTTTCACATTATAATCTTCATCATAATGACAATAATCAATAAAGTAATGTGGAATACCTTGCATTTCTTCTCTTGTAATTTTAGCACTCCCTATATTTAACTCTTTATAAACTTGAATACTATCACCACTAATAATTTCTCCATTATATTTTTTAGCTAATTGCACTGCTAAATCACTTTTACCAGTTGCAGTTGCTCCTACAACAACAATAATCATTATAATATCCTCATAAAGTCTTTTTCTAACCTTGAATGATCAATTAAAATCATTACTGTTCTTCCATGGGGACAATGATATGGATGTTCACAGTTAGCAAGTTCTAAAACTAAACTTTCCATTTCAACTAGAGATAAGTGACGATTAAAACGAATTGAATGATGGCAAGCTGCAGTAGCAATCGCATATTTTCTAAGTTCTTTAATATCCATTTTTTCATTATAAACTACTTTTAAAATTAAATCCTCGATTAATTGTTTTTCATTTTCCCCTTTAATCCAATGAGGTAAACTTCTAATCACAAATTGATTATTTGAAAAAAGTTCTAATTCAATAAATAATTCGCCAAAACGACTGATAATATCATCTACTCTACTTACTGCTTCTAATGGGATTTTTATTGTAAATGGTAGTAATTCTATCTGAACATTCTGATTTTTTAAAACTAAATTTTGGATTTTCTCATAATTTACTCGCTCAGCAGCAGCATGTTGATCAATAATATATAACCCCTCTTCACTTTCACATAAAATATATTTTCCACTTAACTGACTCAATACTTTTAATTTATGAAAAATATTTTGAGGTTTTTCAATTATTACTTCTTCGTTTTTCTCTTCAATCACTTCTTCCTGAATAGATTTTACTTTTTCTACTATCTCTTCTTTTATTACTTCTTGAATAGGTTGTATTTCTTTTTCTTGATATTTCATTAGATTTTCTTTTGCTTCATAAATGAAATCCATTTTTAAATTCTCATAACTAATTTTTTCTACTGGTTTTGCTTTAGGAATACTATAATCTACTTTTAAACATTTAGCGATGGTATCTGTAATAAATTGAATTAATTCTTTCTCCTTAGAAATTCTTACTTCTAATTTAGAAGGATGTACATTGACATCTACCAATGTATAATCCATATTAATATTTAATACTACAATAGGCATACGATCGTTTGGAATATATTGTTGGTAGCCTTCAATAATTGCTTTTTGAATTGGATAGCTACGTACCATTCGATGATTAATATAAATTAAAATCGAATTATTTTTACGCGTAAAACTTGGTTGAGCTAAATAAAGTTCTAATTCAAAATCACTATTTTTTTCTGTATGAATTATTAAATCTTTTAAAACTTCATAATCATATAATTGTAATAAAACATCTTGTATTTTGCCGTTTCCACTACTCTCAAAAATTTTTCTTCCTTCACTAATTAATACAAAAGAAATATGTGGATAACTACACACAAATTTCTTTATAACATCTCCTACTCTACTTGCCTCATAATACACATTTTTTAAATGTTTTAACCTTGCAGGAGTATTTTGAAATAACTTTCGTACTTCAAGTGTTGTACCTTGATTACGACTAATTGTTTTAGTTTCTTGTAATTCTCCATATTTAATATGAATTTGTGTGCCTATTTCTCCATTATGTGTTGTCAGTTTCACATCACTTACAGAAGCAATAGAAGGTAATGCTTCTCCTCTAAATCCTAATGTAGATATTGAGAATAAATCTTTTTCTTTAGCAATTTTACTTGTTGCATGTCGTTCAAATGCAAGTAAACTGTCTTCTCTATCCATTCCTATTCCAT
>JBHALC010000067.1:0-3376 GCA_041827565.1 Erysipelotrichaceae bacterium | reverse complement strand
TCTACTTTTCTAGCTAAATGAAGATACGCTTGATTATGCATCAATGCTTTAAATTCATTTAAATTATATTTTTGATTTTCAGCATTATAAGTTTTGTTATCTAAAATCAATAAAGAATAAATTAATTTCTTCATTAATTCTGGTGCAATTTTTTTAATTTGATCATCTTTCAACTGCTTAGAATCACGAATATTAAATTGTTGTAAAAAGTCTAAATCCTTTTCAAAAACTACTGTAGCACATACTGTTAATGGTCCAAAATAATCCCCCGCACCACTTTCATCACTTCCAGCATGGTCTTGAAAATCAAAAGAAGACTTTATTTCTTCTTTCGATTGAATCACTACTTTATTACTAGTATATATCGATATTGTTTTTGAATCTGTCTTAAAAAAATAGCGAATATATGGATTTTTACTTTCTTTTTGAAAATCTTGATATTGTCTACACAAATCTAAAATTTCTTCTTCACTTGCTATATAAGATTTTATATTCATAATCTCCCCCTATAAAAAGAATACAGCGTATCCTTTTTAACCAATATGTTTCTTTAAAAAGTTCGCTGTATTTAATGGTGTACAATCTTTTAACACTTCTTCTCCAATAATAATTGCTGGAGTTGCCATAATTTGATGTTTGACAACATAAGCTTGAAATGCTTCAGGATTATCTTCTTTTTTTATTATTTCAATTTGATCTTTATATTTATCCTGTAATCCAAATTTCAGATATTGAAATAATTGGTCACATTTTGGACATACTTGCTGTGATAATATTTTAATCATTATTCCCTCCAAAGAAGAAATCTTCATCTTTAATTTCAGCAGATACCATTTTTTGATATCCATTTCCTTTCATCGAGAAGAAATCTTGCGTTTTTGTTGCTGTATTTAATCCATTTAATACTACTGGATTAATTTCTTCTGATTCAAATAATTCTTCAAATCCTAAATTTAAATATGCTTTATTAGCATTATAACGAACAAATCGTAAAACATCATCACTTAACCCAACACTATCATAAATATCATGAATTAATTGAATCTCTAAATGATATAAACGATTCATTAAATCATCTGTCCATTGTTTCAATTCAACTTGCATATCTTTATCAAATGAATCATATAATTCCCTTCCAATTGTCCCAACATAAACTCCATGCACACTTTCATCACGAATAATTAAGTTAATAATTTCTCCAGCTTGCATTAATTTACCTTGTCCATAGAAGAATAATGGATAATAGAAACCACTATAGAATAAACAAGTTTCTAAGAAAACAGAAGCAACACATGTTTTAAACTGAGCAATTGCAAATTCATTTGCATCCACATTCTCATATAATCTTAAATAATTTAAACGATCTAAATCACGATAAACACTCACAATTTCATCCATGATTTTTTGCATACATTCATGCTCATCTCCCCACTTAAATAAATCATTAATTTCTTTAGTGTGCATATAAGTCATGAAAATATTAGAATAACTTTTAGCATGCACTGCATTTTCCATTGCCGCCATAAAATTTAATACTGCTTTTCTTTGGTGATACTTATCATCTAAACTACGAGATAATACTGGCATCCCAATATCCCCTTGATAAGTATCTAAGTAAGTTAGCACTAATAAGTTTCTTGCATAAGCTAAACGAGTTGTTTCATCTAGCATATGCCATACATTTAAATCTCCATGTAAACTAATTTCTTCAGGTCGCCAAAACTGAGAAAGATTTTGTTCGTAGAAAGCTTGAGTAAACTCATCTTCGTGCTCATTCCAGTTTGCACCTTGATATAAATATTCTTGCATTATTTTATCCTTTCTATACTGCACACGCAATACATTCATCAACTTTTAATTTACGCGTACGAGTATAATATAAAGTTTTTATTCCTTTATAATGTGCATATAAATAATAACGCACTAAATCACGAGTTGTTAAACTTGAAGTAATACATAATTCAAATGAAATACCTTGATCCACATGCTTTTGAATCGTCGAGATAACATCAATTACTTTATAGTTATCAATTGAATACGCATCTTCATACATAAAACTTGCTGTATCTAAATGTGGCATAGGGAAATATGTTTTACTATTCCCGTATGTTCTTTCTTCAACCAATTGTTTAATCGGTGTTACTCCTGCACTAGTTGCCATTAAATAAGAAGTACTTCCATTTGGAGCAATCGCTAAACGATTTGAATTATATAAACCATATTCCATTACATACTCTTTTAATTTTGCCCAATCTTCATCACTTGGAATATAAATTCCTTCAAATAATGCTTTAACTTGTTCAGATTTAGGGTAGATTGCTTTACGGTCATCAAAATAACTTCCATCCGCATATTTACTCTCTTCAAATCCATGGAATACAACTTGAGTTTCTTTTGCCTTTTCCATTGAATGCTGTAATGAATAATAATTTACAATATTAAAGAATACATCCACCAATTCAATACTTTCATCACTACCAAACGCAATATAATTTTTAGCTAAATACGCATGTAATCCCATCATACCAAATCCAACAGAATGCATTAAACGATTTGCTTTTGCTACTGCTGGAACATGAGCAATATTTGTCTTATCACTAACTGAATTCATAATATCCATAGCAGCATAAACTGATTCTTTAATCATCTTATTATCCATCATATTTTCGATTTGACCACTAGCTAAGTTACAAGAAATATCTTGTCCAATACGATCTAAATTTTGTTGTCCATAATCTGCATAACTTGATAAACGACTTGGTTGTAAAATTTCTGTACATAAATTAGAAAACTTAATTTTATCTTTTAAAGGATTTACTTTATTCACATTATCTGCAAACATGATATATGGATATCCACTTTCTCCTTGTACTGTTGCAATTAAATCTAACAATTTACGAGGGTCAATATATCGTTTCCCCACATTTGGATTTGCAACCCATTCATCATAATAACGATCCATATTAATTGCTAAATCACCAAAATCTTCACCATACTCTTTTTTAATTGTGTGTGGATAGAATAATGCCATTTTTTTATTTTCACGAGCTAATTCAATCATTTTATCTGGAATTACTACTCCTAAAGATAATGTTTTTAGACGAACATCATCATCTGCATTAATTTTTTTACTATTTAAGAAATCTTCGATATCTGAATGGAATACATTTAAATATACCGCTCCAGCACCTTGTCTTTGTCCCATTTGATCCGCATATCTAAATCCATTATCTAATAATTTTGCAACAGCAACTACCCCTTTAGCAACATGTTTAATATTTTTAATATCTTCACCTTTTGCTCTTAAATTAGATAAATGAATTGAAACTCCTCCACCTAATTTAGATAATTGCATTGAAAACTCTAAAACACGCGA
>JBHALC010000066.1:0-2549 GCA_041827565.1 Erysipelotrichaceae bacterium | reverse complement strand
GTGGTAGGTATGATTTATGTATTTGAAGGAAAAGATCGCTTCTTAATTCAAGAGAAAATAAATAAAATAATTACTTCTTATAATATTGAAAAAGATGAAATTGAATATTTTAATTCAAAAAGTAATGTTGTAAATGTTATGGAATCTGCATGGTCTTTTTCTTTTTTTTCTGATTATAAAATGATTATTTATGAGAATCCATCTTTTTTAACACAGCAAGAAAATGCAAATTTATTTGAAAAATATATTGATAATTCAAATGATAAGACAATATTGATTATAACTTGTAGTGCATTGGATGGTAGAAAAAAAATATCGAGTCTATTGAAAAAAAACACGAACTATGAATTAATTGAATCATTAAATCATAAAAATAAACGTGCTTATATTTTAAATGAATTTAAAAATAAAAATATTAGTCTTGATAATTCATTATTAAATCAATTTGTGGGAAAGATGCCATTAAATGCAGGAATTATACAATTGGAAATAGATAAGATAGCATTACATCAAAATAAAATTACTTCTTATTTAATCGATGAGTTGACATGCGAATATCATGATGATTCTACTTTTGAATTTGTGGATGTAATATTAAATCAAAATTTAGAAAGTGCATTAAAATATTTTGAACGTTTAAAATCTTCAAATTCTGTCATGCAGATTGTTGGTGCACTTGCTAGTAAATTGAGGCTAATTTACCAAGTTAGTGTTTTAAATAAAAAATATGTAGAAAAAGATATTATTGTGATATTAAATAGTAAACCATATCCAGTTAAATTGGCATATGACTATATTTATAAGAAAAAATCCTCATTTTACTTAAAGTTATTATTTCAACTTAGTGAATTATCTTATAATATTAGACATGGAAAAATAGATGCTAACTTGGGATTTGAATTGTTTTTAATTAATAAGGAGAGAATATGAAGTCAATAAAGCAATTATTTAAAATTGGTCCGGGACCATCTTCTTCACATACTTTAGGTCCAGCTAAAGCATGTGAATTATTTCAAAGAGAATTTGAAAATGCTCATCATTTTAAGGCGATATTATATGGATCACTTTCATTAACGGGAAAAGGGCATAGAACAGATTATATTATTCAAAAAACATTATTTCCAAAAAGTTGTGAAGTAGTTTTTAGAAGTGATTGTCTTCCAAAACATCCAAATGGTATGGAATTAAAAGCATACGATGAAATGAATAAGGAAATGGGGACTTGGCGTATTTACTCTGTAGGTGGGGGAAGTATAGAAATAGATGGCATTCCCAATGAAGACAACTGTGATGTTTATCCAGAGCGAAACTTTGAAGATATTAAAAATTTTTGTGCTGAAAAAAGCATAAATTTGATCCATTATGTTGATCAGTATGAACAAGAAGATGAGTATTTAGAAATGGTATTTGATACAATGATTCAAGTAGTTGAAAATGGTTTAAATACTACGGGTATTTTGCCAGGAAAATTAAAATTGGAAAGAGTTGCAAAATCATTATTAGAAAGAGCTAAAAATACAATTTCTCCATCTGAAAAAGAAAGATTACAGATTATGGCTTACGCCTATGCTGCTAGTGAAGAAAACGCATCTGGCGGGATAACGGTTACTTCACCTACTCTTGGAGCAAGTGGTGTAATTCCTGCACTTTTATATCACTATTATCATAATCTGAATATCGATAAAAATAAACTGATCCAATCACTAAAAATTGCTTTTATTTTTGGTAATGTGATTAAAGAAAATGCAACAATTTCTGGAGCACAAGGAGGATGCCAAGCAGAGATAGGTTCTAGTTGTGCAATGGGGAGTGCGATGATTGCGTATATTCATGGTTTTGATGATAAAAAAATAGAATATGCAGCAGAAATGGGAATAGAGCATCATTTAGGTTTAACTTGTGATCCTGTTGGTGGGTATGTAATGATTCCTTGTATCGAAAGAAATGCAGTTGCAGCAATTCGATGTTTAGACAATGTGTTACTTGCATCTAATGTCGGATCAATTAAGGATAATAAGATTTCTTTTGATATGGTAGTAAATACGATGAATTACACAGGTCAAAAAATTGCAGTAGAATTAAGAGAAACTTCTCTAGGAGGGTTAGCACTAGAAATACCACTTGACTGATTTTATTTGCATTTTAACATTAGATTTGGTATTATATATATGTTGGAATATTGGCTGAGTGGTCGAAAGCACCATTTTGGAAAGGTGGCGTAGTGCAAGCTACCGTAGGTTCGAATCCTACATATTCCGCCATATGCCGATGTGGTGAAATGGCAGACACATCGCACTCAAAATGCGACGGGAAACCGTGTCGGTTCGAGTCCGACCATCGGCACCATTAATAAGTAAAACAAATGTGATATTTATTGCATTTTTTTTATTTTAGCAAAATTTTACATTTTATATATTTTAAATTTACAAATGGCATAATTTAGGTGTCATAATTTAATTGGTTGTAAAAATATATTTTCTATAATGGGTTTAATTATGAAATAAGGAAATTATTTAATCAAGATTATAAAAAAATGAACGAAAGCAATT
>JBHALC010000065.1:0-6223 GCA_041827565.1 Erysipelotrichaceae bacterium | reverse complement strand
TTTCTACCATTTAAATCTAAATAAATATTTTTATCTACTAATTCAATATTTACTAATTTTTCAATTTCACTTAATAATTGCTCATCCGAAAAATTTGCAATTTTTCCACTCGAAATTAGATCATGTCGAATTTTCTTCACTTGGCTTATTACTATTTCCACATCCACTTATTACTAATAATCCAACTAACATACTTGCTACAATTTTTTTCATATTTTTTCCTTATGCGATTCTATTTTTCTTTTTTACGAATTGAATCTACTACTTCCTCTAATACAATTGCAGATTTTTCTTTAGCATCAGCACCTGTTGTATCATTATAAGAACGAATTACATAGAACGGTAATTTACCTTCTGCCTTATTTTTATCTAGTAAGGTAAAGTAGCCGTTTGCATAGAATTTATACTCTGGTTTCCCAGGTGTATAGTATTTCTCTGAAACATATGTTTCTACTTCAAATTCAATATACATATATTCTAAGTCATTAATCGTTTTCTTTTCTTCTTTAGTGATTTTTGGTACAAAATAAGAATCTCCACCTACACCTTCATGCATTTGATAGAAAAAATCATTTTTTACATCAAATAATTTTTCTTTAAAATCTTCTAATTTTTCAATTTTGAATTTATTTTTATGAAATCCTTCTTGAAATCCCACACTAACTTGTGCATAATTATGCCCTGTTTTGCTTGATTGGGAACCATAGTACAATGCACTATTCATCCCAGAAGCACCTGACACATCTCGATCATAATCCATCTGATTATAAACATAATTTGTACCTATTATAGAATTTATCCCACTGTTTGTGTATTTATATTTTTTCCCTTGCTTTTCATCTTTTTTTTGTTCTGTTACGGTTGAATTATTTCCAGATGGTTTATTTTCTTCACTTGATTTATTATTATTCCCACATCCACTTACTACTAATAATCCTACTAATATACTTGCTATAATTTTTTTCATATTTTTTCCTTTCTAATATCCAACTACGGATTCAATTGAATTTTGAAACATTTTCCAAAATTTTAAATCTTTAATATTATTAAATTCTTCTATTTTACCTTGACTATCACTACCGATTAACACAGTATTGACTTTATAGTCCGTTTTGATTTTAAATACTGATGCATAATCCTCAAATTTAAAATTACTATCTCCTAGTGATTGCATATTATGCTCAATTAATGTTGCAATACGCTGTAATACTTCTTCTTCACTACTCTTAATTTTAAGTAGCATAAATATTTTTAAATATTCACGATAATTTAAGTTTAATCCTTCCCCTTTTCCTTTTTCTGGTGTTCCTAGTGATTTTGGAGCATCAGTCGTATATTTAGAAAAGATTTTTTCAACTTGCTTTTTAGCAGCCTCAACTGTTTTTTCTTGGGCAGAACCTAAGGCTTTTGTAACTTCTTCTTTTAAATTTCCATATTTTTCATTTACATAAGATGTTATTTCACTTGCCATTGAGTCAACTATTTTTTTGAACCCGGTAATTACAGCAACGGATAACTTCTCTGCAACTTGCGAAGGATCATCTTTTGCATTTTTAACTTCCTCTATAATTTGTGATTCAAATGAATCTCTAGCAGTATCAAATAAAGGTTGTAATATTGTACTAAATTCACTTTTTTCAATTGTTGCTGCTAAATCATCAAACTTTTGTTTTACTAATTCTTCAACATTGCTTAAATTAGCTGAACTTACAACACTACTCACAATATCTGTTAATGGAGTTTGCAATTCAGATTGAATCATATTTCGAATTGATTCTGTTTTATACCTTACAAAATCTGCAGTAACACCATCTATTTTTTGCTTTAAAGCATCCATTGTTTCAATTGTCTTGTCATTCATAACATCAAATACTGATTCAATACTACTTGTTACTTTTTCTTTTGTAAATCCTTTAGCTAAATCAATTTGACCTTCTGTAATACTTGGTTTTAATACCCATGTTCTTGGTGTTTTATATATTGGAATTGATTGGCATAAATCAGCCATACGATAAATATCTATACCTGATTCTAAAAATGCAACCACTACATGTAAAATCGTTTTTAGAAGTGGGGCAAATGGTCCGGCTACAATACTAGCTTGTGTTGTCATCGCATTAATTTCTGTATCCATAAATGAATAAACTAGGTTAAATCCAAATCGAAGTAATAAAATTCTATTTTTTGTTGCTTCTACATTATCTTTTCCACTAGTATGACCATTTAGAATAAATTCTGCTTCAGATCCTAAATTCTTTTTCATTTTCTCATTTGCATACATACTACTTACTTGTTTTCCACTTAATAATGCTGGTCTTGTAAGTTTACATGAACCTTCATGGGAATCTAGATAATCCGTAAACATTTCAGTTGAATATTCCATTAATAATACTTCATGTATCCATTCTTTTAAATTTGTAA
Organism: Erysipelotrichaceae bacterium; assembly: GCA_041827565.1. Classification (GTDB taxonomy): domain Bacteria; phylum Bacillota_I; class Bacilli_A; order Erysipelotrichales; family Erysipelotrichaceae; genus CAMCRE01. The sequence continues at coordinate 3,802 of JBHALC010000065.1, read as the reverse complement.
TTTCAGATATATTTAACACAAATGCCCCTAAATCTTTTAAAGTATCAATAGCAGTTGAAATAATTCCTGAATCTGCTTTTTCCATATTTTGTACTTTTTCATCATTTGATTTTGATGCATTTTTTGAAAATGAAAAATCTCCTGTTGCTCTTCCACCAACTTTTTGTTCATCATGTGTTCTCATTGTAGAAGCTTGGTTATATAATTCTTTTAACTCTTTTGCTTTAGCATCTGTATCCCCTTTTTTGTTTGAGAATTTTGTTGCTATACGAACAATATATTGATAAAATTCATTCTCTTTTACTAATTTATCATTCTTATCATAATTAGGTCTTGATTTATCATGACCATCATATAAAGCAAAGGTTCTGATTGGATTATCATGAGTTGCCTTTTTAAACAAGTTTATTACTGCATCCATATATTGATCAGCACTCGCATTTCCATCACCATCTATTTTGACTGGATAATGAGTTAATAAATTTGTGTCTTTTCCTTTATAAAGAATATGAAATTGATTAATAAATTCAATTTTTTTATTTAGATTTTCTTTTTCAGCAGAAATAATTGTTTTTAATGCTTGAATATCTTCCTGTTTTAATCCAGCAGATAATACTACTATTTCTTTTTCTGTTCGATCTTGAAACTCTGAACCTTTTAATTCTTCATTATTATTCGCTTTTTCCCATTCTTTTCTTTTTTCTTCTAATTGTTTTAGTAAAGTTTCTGTATCATTTAGTATTTCTTCTGCTTTATTTATATCATCACGATACTGACGATAGAATTTTCTTCTACTCACTAATTCATCATACATAACCTTTAATTTTTCATTTAGTTGACCGCGATAGTTTTCTAAAACTTTATCATAAAAATGGTCAATAAAACTATTTATTCTATTTACATCATTTGAAGAAATACTTAATTTCTCATCTTCAGATTTAAATTCTTCGTTGTTATGAGCAGCAATATCTTGATATAAATTTCTAACTTTAGCACATTTACCACTTGTTAAAGTTTCAATAAATGCACTTACCTCTGTATAATCATCATGTTTTAACCTTAATTTTTCATTGATTAAATTTTTATCCTTTTCAACCAAAGAACATTCTTTATTTAATTCACCTTTAAAAAATTGCACTACTCTTTTTTGAAGCTCTTCTTTCGTATGTTTTGTATCTGATTTTTTTAATTTATTAAAAGTTTTCCATTTAATTACATCTTCATAATGACTAATAAATCCTTGTAATTCTTTAGTATCTTTTGAACCAATTAATAAGTTATATACTGTTTCTTTTGCATCTTCAACTACTTTTAATTCATCGTTTTCTTTTGTTAGATAACCATTAAATGTTTCTTGTGAATCAGCAATAGATTTTAAATTTTTATAATATTTTTCTAACTTAGAAATCATATCATCTCTTTTCATTTCATAAGATAATTTTTTATCTATTACTTCTCTTTCAAAATTAACCGCCTTAAATCCTTTTATTTTTTCAAATAAACCATATCCTATACTAACTAATCCTCTATATTCCATATATTTTAATATTTGGTTTTTTAAAATATTTGGATTTTTCAATGTTCCATCTTTTGCAGCCTCTATACTAAAAGATTGAGGCATAATATTCATTGAAGAAGCCTTACCTGTATAAGTGGGAATTTTACCAGCAACAATATCATTGGCGATTTGCTGGGATTGGGATGAATCTAATTGCCCGTTTGTAGCATCAACTAAAATTTTAGCTAATTTTGACTTAAACTCTGTACTATTCGGATCTACATTTTTAGCAGCAAATAATCCATAAGTATCTTTTAATACTGTATTGTAATTACTTAATTGCGCTTGTAAAACAAGCTCATTCGCATCCTCAATTAAATTACGAGAATATGAAACTCTTGCTACATCAATTACTAATAAAGAAATAATCAATAATGGAATCAATGCAATAATCACAATTACAGTTACCATTCCTCTTAACCTTTTCATTTTTCACCACCTTCCACTCCTGTTAGACTTTTTAAATACTCCTTCAATTTCCCTAAAGGTTGATCAATCTTTTTACCTTCGCCTTTACCATTAAAAAAATACTTAACAACCGATTTAGCTGTATCAATATTACGAACAAATCCTGTTCCTCCTAATACAGGAACACTTGTTATAACCTCACCTTTTAAAGCAGGTTCAATTAACCCATCACTAATATAGGAAAATACTCTAATTGGATCAAAACGATATTCAACTTTAATTTCTATAAACCTCTGAAAAATATTACCTTTTTCTTCAATACTATTTAATTTAACCGTTGAACCTAGTAAAGATTGTTGCAAGTCATTTTTAGCAGGTTCATAAGCAGATTGACTTAGAGAATCACCTTTTAAAAATGCATATAAATTTATATTTTTATAGGACTCAACAACTTTTGAAGCATCTACTTTATATCCAAAAATAGTATCATTTAAATAAGCCTGATGAATATCTTTAAATTCTTTTTCTTTCGAAATAATTAATGCAATTTTCTGCATTTTAGATTCTAATATAATTCTTTGTGAAACAAACACCGAAGAAATAATCAAAAATGCAATTACAATAAACACAATCGGAAACACAAATGAAGCTTCTATTATCATTGCTGCTCTTATTCTTTTATTAAACATCTCCTATAATCCTCCACTTGTAAATAGTGGTACAATTACCAATAATAGTATTCCAATAAAAATAATTGCAGCTGGAAGTAATAATTTTTGAGAAGCACTTTGTGCTTTACGACGAACAATTGCTTTTTTTTGATTCCACATATCTTCAACAAGAATTTTTAAAACTTGTGTAATCTCTCTACCTCCAATTTGAAGGTTTTGGATTAATAGTGTTACAAATTTTTTAACTTCATTATTATTACATCGAATTGAAAATAGCCTTAATGCTTCTGCATCACTTTTTCCATTTTCTATTTCGCTTTGAATATATTGCATTTCCTTATAAATTTCACTTTTTTGAGAAAATGCTACTATTTTCCAAGCATCTCTTAAAACCAATCCCGCATTTAATAATAAAGATAACTTAGAAATCATTTCAGGTAGTTGAATCACAATATTTTCATTTCGAGTATTTACTTTTACTCTTAAATCATATGTAATATTATAAATTAATAATGCAGCTATCCCTAAAACCAACACTGACATTTCTTTAAAAAAGGGAAATAAAATTAGTGTAATAATAATCGATAAAACAGCTACAGTAAGCTGAGAACCATATAAAAAATAGTTCATTAATCTAGCCTTAGCACTTCCATACATAATTTCACAGTTTAAAATAACTTTATTACGATTTGAATTTTGATAATCAATATTAAATAAACTCATTAGTGCAAATCCGATAATACAAAAATCAAAATAATCTCTAACTATTTTAAAATCAATAATTTCTTCTTTAATATCATCAAAACTATCCATATATTTAAAAATTAAAATACCACAAAAAATTGACAATACAGAAGCTATTCCTAAAAATACATAATTCATATTATACCTCTATCTTCGTTACTTTTTTAGCTATAATATATGCCACTCCAAATAATATCATAGCAATCATTTTCATGAAAAAAGTAGTAGCATTCAATTCAGAAGAACTCAATCCTAATCCTTGCATCATCGTAACAATCACAAAAGGCATTGCAAGTAAAATATATACTTGAGATTGACTACCGTGAATCGTAGTTTGAACTTCAATGGTTTCATCAATTTTAGTTGCAATAATATCTTTTGTATCAGAAATTAAACTCTTTAAATCTCCACCACGACGATT